>SLDM01000447.1 GCA_007125255.1 Phycisphaerales bacterium | reverse complement strand
CATCGAGGCATCGAGAAAGGCACGAAGGCACGGGGGCACGGAGGGGTGGCGGCGCAGGGTGCCACGGCCAGCGAGCGCAGCGAGTCGGCCGTGCGAGATGGAAGCTCGATCACCGGATCGTAGTACGACGCCAAGCCGCAGTGACGGAGTGACGAAGGGGAGGGATCGAGGGATCGAGGCATCGAGTCATCGAGGCATCGAGAAAGGCACGGGGGCACGGGGGCACGGAGAGGTGGCGGCGCAGGGTGCCACGGCCAGCGAGCACAGCGAGTCGGCCGTGCGAGATGCAAGCTCGATCACCGGATCGTAGTACGACGCCAAGCCGAAGTGACGGAGTAACGAAGTGACGAAGTGACGAAGGGGTGGGTGACGTCGGCGAGAGTCCTGATTTCGTTGTCGCTCCCTCCTCGATCCCTCGATGCCTTCATCCCTCCCCTTCGTGCCCCCGTGCCTTCCCTTCCTCCCACTCACACCTGGGGCAGCTGAAATCTGCGGCGCATCAAAGCGGCAAGGTCATCATTCGTGAACGGTTTCTGGAGGTGAGCCTCGTGCGCGCAGTCGGCGCGGGTATTGCTGGCGTCGTAGCCGGACATGATGATGAAAGGGATACCACGTTCGTGGAGAATCTCGGCGACGGGGTAGGACTCTTCCCCGGAGAGGTTCAGGTCGAGCAGGACACCGTCGAGGCACTCGGTGGTCTGCACGATTCTCAGCGCTTCGCTGAGCCGGGAGGCCACGCCGACGATCTCGCATCCCGCCCGCTGAAGCACCCGGCGCAGCTCCATCGCGATCAGACCCATATCCTCGACGATGAGGATGCGCAGGCCGGGCAGCGCGTCTTCGTGGCCAAGATCAATTTCAACCGGAACCTTCTGTTTCTTCGTTTCGTTTGTCGGTTTCATCGCTGACTCCTTCCTTGCCGAAGGACCTCACCTGGCACGATGACCCAACCCCCCCCAGATTCTGAATCAATCCATGGCATATCCAAACCATACTCATGTCATATCAATGGCGGCTTCGGAAACGACTACCGATCTCTCCGGCTCATCTCCCGGCAGGTCGGCTCTGCACTGAGGGTGAAGATCACGACTTCCTCACCGGTCCGGGTGCTGATGTCGTGATGCACACTCACCACAGTCACACCGGTGATGAGCTGGATCATGGAGTCCACCTGCTTGCGGGCGCTTTCAATCATCTGCGTCCGCACCTGCTTGAGAAGATCGCGGCCGCGCTCGGGGGGCAGGGTCGCCGCCAGATGCTGTTCCGCGGCGGTCAGCACGCCCTGCATGCGGACAATGAGAAAATCATCGAGCAGGCACGCCCGCGCATCGCGGGGGCCGCGGCCGAGGTATTCCTGCTCGAACCGTGTCATGCCGAGACAGACGGCGCTTTCAATTTCGCCGCGCGTTTTCAGCAGCGGCTTCCGAACGGGCCGCGGCCGGGAGTCGTCGGCGGGCCCGGGCTTGCTGCCTCCATCAAGACCATCCCGAGCGCAGAAGACCTTCAGAATCATCTCCTCCAGCGGTCCGCGATCGAAGGGCTTGGGCATCTGCGGCTCCTCGGCCAGCGATGGCTTGAGCTGCTCGACGTCGTAACCGGACATGATGATGAAGGGAATCTCCCGCTCATTCAGGATGTCGGCGATGGCGAAGGCGTACTCGCCGCCGAGGTTCAGATCGAGCAGGACACCGTCGATCTTCTCATGGCGGGCAAACTTCTCCGCTTCCTCCACCCGCGCCGCGGTGCCGATGACCTTGCAGCCGATCTCTTCGAGCATGATCTTCAGCGCGCTGGCGACCATGCCGATATCCTCGACGATCAGGATGCGCAGACCGCTGAGCAACCGTTCCCGATCAGCGCCGACCGATTCCCGTGGAGATCCCGCTCTCGACCTTGTTGGTGTTGTCGACGTTGCCATGGTGTGTTCCTTCCGTCAGGGGAAAATTGATGAAGCAATGCAGGCCGTCCGGCTTGAACTGCATCTCGACCTTACCGGCCAGATCGTGCGCGATACTGCTCTCGATCAACATGGACCCGAATCCGCTCTTGCCCCCGGACTCCACTGCCGGTCCGCCGGATTCGATCCACTCGATCAGCGCGTGCGGCCCGTCGTCTTCGTTCACGCTCTTCCACTTCACACCGATCGTGCCGGTGTCGTTGGAGAGCGCGCCGTACTTGACCGCATTCGTGACCAGTTCGTGGAAGACCATTTCCAGCGCGATCGCCGGCTCCCGGTCCAGGGCAAGCCCCTCGCCCGAGATGACCACGCGGTCCGACGCCTCGCCGACATACGGCACCAGTTCGCGCCGGAGCAGATGCCGCAGTTCGACGCGTTCATCACCCGGAAGTGTCAGGACGGAGTTCGCCCGGGCGAGTGCGGAGAGCCGCGGCTCGAACGAACTGAGAAACTCCGGCAGCGTCTCGCACTGCCGGCTCAATCCCTGCACCATCGCCTGCACCATCGCCAGTGTGTTCTTGATCCGGTGACTCAACTCGTGCATCAGCCGCTCGCGCTGCTGCTCGCTTCGCTTGTGTTCGGTGATATCGACGAACGTGGTGACGATGCCGTCGATCCGGTTGTCCGAGGTGCGGTACGGCAGCACCCGTCGAATGTAGATCCTGCCCGCCTCGCTCTGGACCTCCGTCTCCACCGGCGTGAGGCTCTTGAGAACCTGCTCCGCCGCGCCCTGGAGCTCTGAACCCGTCACCGTCGAGGACAGGTCGCTGACCTGCCGGCCGACATCCGAGCTGATCAACCGCATGACCTGTGTGATCGCGGGCGAGAACCAGCGGATCCGGCAATGCATGTCCAGGAAAATCGTCGCGATCTCGGTGCTCGCAAGCAGATTGCTGAGGTCATT
>SLDM01000422.1 GCA_007125255.1 Phycisphaerales bacterium | reverse complement strand
CGCCTCGTGAGCCGCCGCCACCGGCTGCGCTGGGCTTCGGGATGGACGTCGCGCCATGCCGCGATCCTCTCCTGTGAATAACCCTGCTGTTGCAACCGGATCATCTGGCGCTCATCGTCGTTGAGCAGATCCATCACGCGCTGGACCTCTTCCGCCGCTTCGTGCTTCGTGACCTCCGGCGGCGCCGGCAGACCGGAGATGGACTCCGGATCGATGTTCTGAGCGCGGCCTGCCTGCCGCACGGCGTTGATCGCCAGACGCTCGGCGATCCGGAAGATGAAGCCGTTGAACTGATCGCAGGTGCCGGCGAGAATCGCACCCTTCACGAAGGCGAGATCAACCCGGCGCCGGGTCGAGGCCATGATGTCATCGAGGTCGTAGGGCCCCCGGTGAATCGCATAGAACTTTCCGCGAAGACGACGGCGAACCCGCGGCTCAAGCTCGTCGATGTATAGCTGGATCTGCACGCGTCTTCGGTCACGGTCCTCACCCGCATCGGAAAAGAATTCGGACATCGTCCTCCCTTTCGGTGACCAATTCCGGATCCCTCCCCGTCAAACACAATGGCCCTCCCGAATCTAGGACGCACACCATGGCCAATGCGTGATCTACTTTCGTGATCTACTTTCGTGATCTGGTTTGCGTGATCCGGGTGGCGGTCCGGTTCGATGGTGTTTGATTCTGCGGCCTGGATTAGTGCCCGTTCCGGCGGTGCCTGCTCTGGTGGTGCCTGCTCTGGTGGTGCCTGCTTCGGCGGTGCCTGCTTCGGTCGTCCTTGGCCCGGTGGCAAAGCTTCTCCCGGGTGCGACGGATGAGTGATGGAAGGCCGAGGGGCAGTGGTACGACTCCACCCAGGTGCGATGCATGCGCGGCTGATTGAGCAATCATCCAGGTAACACGTCACCCATCTGCGGGCTTTTCGCGGTGGAAATGTGCGGACGTCGGCTGCGCAAGTGGAAAGGGCGGAGCGAAGGCATCGAGGCGTCAAGGCATCGAGGCGACAAGGCATCGTGGCAACAAGGCATCGTGGCAACAAGGCATCGAGGCAACAAGGCATCGAGCCATCGAGGCATCAGGGCATCGTGGGACGTCGCGACCGCGACTGCGTCGTCTCCGCGCAAGCGGGAACAACGGATTCAGAACCCTCGCCGACGTCACCCACCCCTTCGTGCCTCCGTGCCTTCCCTTCGTTACTTCGTCACTCCGTCACTCCGTCACTCCGTCACTTTCCCTCCTTCACTTTCCCGCCGTGCCTTCGTGCCTCCGTCCCTCCATGCCTTTCCCATGCCATCACCCCGTGGCGTACGCCGGTTCGTTGCCGGGCTTCCACTTGATGTTGCAGCCGATCGAGGGCTTCTGCTCCGAAGGCACCGGCCGCTCTGCCAGCAGCGCGTCGATCGCTTCGCGGAGATCCTTGCCGGTGACGGGAACATCGCTGCCCGGCCGGCTGTCATCAAACTGACCCCGATAGACCAGCTTGCGCCGCCGGTCGTAGAGGAAGAAGTCCGGCGTGCACGAAGCCTGGTACGCCCGGGCGACCTCCTGCGTCTCGTCAAAGAGGTACGGGAAGGTGTAGCCCGCCTCCCTGGCTTCCCTTGCCATCATCTCCGGACGATCATCCGGGTACTTCTGGACGTCGTTGGCGTTGATCGCCACGATGCCGAGCCCCCGGGGCTGGTACTCCCGGCCGAGCTCCGCCAGCGCCGCGCGAAGATGCTTCACGAACGGGCAGTGGTTGCACATGAAGATCACCAGCAGACCGGTGGCGTCGGCAAAATCTTCCAGGCCGACCATCTGGCCGTTCGTGTCCGGCAGCAGGAAGTCGCGGGCGGCGGTGCCGAGCTCAACCATCGTGGAAGGGGTCTGGGCCATGGATGTGCGCTCCGGTAGAAGAATCGTGTCGTGCTCCCGGTTCATGGTATGCCCGGTTCAGGATAGCAGGCGAAGCCGCAACCGCGAGTCGCTGGGCTCGAAGGCGAGGCGCTTCGCGGCTGCGCCGTCGAGTGCAGCGAGGCGGAGAACGCAACCGGCAGCGCGACTGGCCATTCTCCGGGCCATTCACTTGGCCATTCTTTCCGCGTCGCTGCCGGCAGCTCTCCCGGGATTGCCAGTGGGGATACCCGTGGCAGCGCTCCCGGGACCACCGGAGCGCGTGGAGGAAGTCATGCCGGGACGAGTTCGCTCGGCACCATCTTCCTTCGGCCGCAGATCAGGAGCGAGCCATCCGTGGGCCGGCGGCCGGTGGTGTTTCAGCGCTCGGGTACCCATCCCTCACCCTCGGAGCAGATCGCACGGATCTGTGGACCGTCGCGGTGACGGTTTTCGGATTCGGAGTACATTTTTTTGTAAGGAGACCGGACAGATGAAGAACATGACGACGACGACGATGATGATGATCGCGACCGTGGCGACCGGTTCGATGGCGGCGGTGGCGGAAGCCGAACTGCTGGCGTACTGGGCGCAGAATGACAACGAGCTCTCGAGCGGTGGGTCCGGCTTCGAGGAAGGGAGCTTCCCGCAGATGGCCGACGCGGGGGTGTTCGCCAACGCCGCCGCGCTGACCGTGGGCGGGGGCGATCTCCTGTCGACCAACGACAACGGCGTCTACGAGTGGATCGAATCCTTCGCGGGCACTTCGGTCAACGCGCTCGACGGCTTCGACGCGGGTGAGAGCATCACGTTTCAGGGCGGGACGGAGATGGGCAACAATGGTTCCTGGATTCAGCTCAACCTGACCTCCTCCGGCTACCAGGACCTGGTGCTCTCTTTCGCCGCCCGGGGAACCGGGACGGGGTTCAGCGCGAACCAGGTCTCCTACTCCTTTGACGGCTTGGACTTCACCGATTTCGGCGACAGCTTCGAT
>SLDM01000183.1 GCA_007125255.1 Phycisphaerales bacterium | reverse complement strand
ATTTCCGCCTGCTGATCGGCGGCGTCGCGATCGCGGGTTTTCTGATCGCCAGTGTCGTCTTCGTCCTCTTTCCCCGCGGGACGGGTGACCAGCGCTTTGCGGACATCGGCCGCACCGCCCCCGAAACCACCGGCTTCACCCGCGAGGTGAATCTCGTCGACGGCGGACGGATCACCACATCCCGCCGCGCGGTGATGTCGGTCCAGGTGCGCGATGCCACGGGAGAACCCTACCGGGCCGCCGACCCGCTGCGGCTGCGCGGCGCCACGCTGGACCGCTACGAGGGAGAAGGCAAATGGCGTCAGAGCGATTCCCCGTCCGCTCGCTTCCGCCTGCGCGAGGGGGAATGGACCCCGTTTCTGGCCGAGGAGAAGCTGATCCGTCCGAACTCGATCGACGTGCGGATGGTGCACGCCACGGACGTTGTCTTCGCGCCCGATCCCCCGATTGCGATCATGACCCAACCGACCACCACCATCCTGCTGGACCGGCACGATCTCACGATTCGTCCGGCCGACGACGAACCGGCGCTGACCGCGTACCGGGTCCGGATGGATGCGGCGCCGACGGATGAGCTGCTCTCGGAATTGCACCGTCTGCGTCAACCGAGAGGGCGAAGTGTCACGATGAACCGGCTGTTGCATCCGGATATCCGCGCGCTGGCGGAGCGGCTTCTGCGCGAGCACGATCTGCCGGTCCGGGCGGAGGATGTCGCCGAAGGCGAACCGTACTGGCGCTGGAGCCGGGAGGCGGCCAACGTGTTCATGCGCTATCTGCACGGACCGGACTTTCAGTACACGCTGGATCTGAGCGATGTGACCTTCCCGGTTCGCGAGAATCAGACCGTTGATCCGGTGAAGTATTTTCTGCTCGAGTTGCGACGTGGCCACTGCGAGTACTTTGCCGCCGCGTTCATCGCCCTCTGCCGCAACGTCGGTCTGGAATCGCGCATGGTCAGCGGCTACCTCGCCGCCTCGTACGATCAGGCCGCGCAGCAGTATTCAGTGCAGGAGCGGCACGCCCACGCATGGGCGGAAGTGCGCACCAGTCCCTTCCGCTGGTCGCAGTTTGACCCGACACCGCCCACCTTCATCCACAGCTTCCACCAGGACGACGCCGGCCTTGCCGATCGCATGCGCTGGTTCTACGACCGAATGGACGGACTGTGGGGGCGAACGATCGTCAGCTACGACGCCCAGGCGCAGACGCACATGGCAAGCCGGCTGGAACCGGATTTCCGCCAGCGCCTGCAGAACGCCATGCAGCAGGTGCGGCAGTGGATTGAAGAGCTGAACCGTGCGTTCTACTTCGGCCCGGCCGGGTACATCTGGCTGGGGCTGATCGGCGCGATTCTCATCTTCGCATCTCTGGTCTTCGCCCAGTTTCTCCGGCGGTTCCGGCGCTTGCGCCGCGCTGCTCACCTCGAACGCGCCGCCCTGCGTGATTCACCGCGTCTGCTCCACCAGCTCGGCTTCTATCTCGATATGCTCGAGGTGCTCCGCCGGGCCGGTCTGGAGAAACCCGCAGCGCAGACCCCCCTAATCTTCGCCGAGCAGTTGCATGAGACCGCGCCGAACGCGGCCGCGCACGTGCGCGGTCTCGTGGAGCACTTCTATGATGTCCGCTACGGCGGGCGCGACCTGACGGAGACGGAAATCCAGGAGCAGCAGCGGCATGTCCGGGATCTCGCCCGCGCGCTGCACGTCCGCGCATGATGCCGGTTCCGCTCAGACGGTTCCGCGCCGACAGTATGGATCTCCTCCCCGACGGGGTGATCCGAGTCCTTCCCGATTGATGCTTCCCGCGCCGAATCGATTGCTGCCATGACCGACCCCCTTCGCAATGATGGTGAACAGGATGCCGCCCCGCCTTGGCTCGATGAAGCCGAGCCGCACGCGCCGGAGCGCAGTCAGGCGCAGGTGCGCGGCGTGTTGAAGCATCTCGCCGGAAGCTCCGCCCACGTCCTGGATCTCGGGTGCGGGGCGGGGCGCCTTCTGCGACCGCTCGTAGAGGCGGGACACGCGGTGGTGGGCATGGATCTCGGCGCGGAGGTCCTGAAGGAGCTTCCGGGTGATCCCGATGCGTCGCTCATCCCGCCGCATCCTGTTCACGGGGATTTTCTCAAGGGCGACTGGCCGAGCCATCCCGACCGCGCCGGAGCGCCGTTCGATGCGGTGCTGCTGCTGGGTAACACGTTCATGACCATCGCGGAGCTGGATGACGCCGTGGCGCTGGTGCGGCGGGTCCGTGAGCGCCTCGCGCCCCACGGCCGGTTCATCCTGGACGATCTGCCGCAGGATCTCTGGCCGGAGCTGACCGAAGGCAACTGGCAGAGCGGCATCAGCGAGGATGAAACCTCCCAGCTGATCTGGGCCGCGGACGACCAGGTCTTCACCATTCGTCAGAACGAGCGGGTGGATCCCGAAGCGTGGTCGCTCCGGCCGCAGGATCGACGTTTTCGTCTCTGGACGATGAGCGGGCTGACGATGCTGGCGCGGCTTACGGGTTTATCGGATCCCCGGCACGACGCGGCCCACGGACTGATCCTCTTCTCTTGCGCAGACCGACCGGATTGATCGCCGGGAGGGGGATCAGTCGTAACTGATCTGAAGTCAGCCCGCGGCGGTGCCGATAGCGGTCAAACTGCACGATGACCAACTGCACGATGACAGGTTCCCGGGAGACACTTTGCGAAAGGCCCCGCCGTGCCCGCCAACCGATCACGCACGCTGGAATGGCGTCGCTGTCTGCAGCAGATTCAGGAGCGCAGCGGCTGCATCGAGATCACGATCGCCCGGCCCAACGGCAACGGACATCGGGATCTGGTGTGGCGGGTGCGGGTCCTTGACCTGCGCGACGATGCCTT
>SLDM01000542.1 GCA_007125255.1 Phycisphaerales bacterium | reverse complement strand
GGCCGTGGCACCCTCCCTTTGTCCACGGGGCGCCCAACTTTCGTCGGGTGATTGTCGTTGCATCCGGCACGGCCGACTCGCTGCGCTCGCTGGCCGTGGCACCCTCCCTTTGTCCACGGGGCGCCCAACTTTCGTCGGGTGATCGTGCTTGCATCCGGCACGGCCGACTCGCTGCGCTCGCTGGCCGTGGCACCCCACTTCGTCACTTCGTCACTTCGTCACTTTGTCACTTCGTTACTCCGTCACTCCCCCCCGGTGCCTCCGTGCCTTTCCCAACGCCTTAACAAAGTCCCCCGCAAGCGAGAACCGCCCCCTGCGCGCGACGTATCATTCCGGCATGTCTCGCTTCGTCCATTACGCTGCGGCCACGTTCGCGCTTTACGCCGCTCTGGCCCTTGGCTCTCTCAGCGGCGGCGCCGCGGCCGCGGCGGGTCTTTCCGAATCCACTTCCCATTCCCTGGCGGCCGGCTCGCTGGCCCTCTCCCTGGCCGCCTCTGAAGCCAGCTCCGGGGCCGGCTCTGAGGCCGACTCCAGGGAGTCACTGCGGCAGGAGATCTTCGCCAGCGAGATCCGCGGCGATGATCGCCAGACCCGGCAGTTGCTCCGGGCGTATTTCCAGCGGTACGGCCGGGACGATGTCGCCCTGATGATGGCCAAGGCGTCCGTGCTGGCGCGGCTGGACGAACCGGAAGAGGCGATCAACTGGATCATCCTCACCCTCGAAACCGGCATCGAAGCGGAGATCATGGAGGTCGATCCGGACCTCGCTGAACTTATGAAGACGCGCCGGGTCCGGGAGGCGATCGCGGGCGATGACAACCAGGACTCCACCGCGCGGCAGGAGATGCGGGCGTGGCGCGAGAAGCACAGTGAACAGCGCTACCGGCCGGATATCGATCCAAAACGCAACCTGCTGATGTTGACCTCGCTCGGCGATGAATCGCACGAGCTGATGCGGCGCGAGCTTTCGCGGATGGGCGACTGGCTGACGGAGAACCTCTTCGGAAGTTATCCCGATGAAGAGGTCCTGCTCGTCCTGGTCGATCCGGTCGACAGCCCGCGCGTCTTCACCCAGGAGAACGTCGCCGGGTTCTACGAACACCGCCGCCGCCGTCTCGTCTCGCAGGGCACCGGCTTCACCCTCAGACATGAATACGTCCATGCCCTCCACTACGGCGACATGGAACGGCGCGAACAGCTCCACGCCTTCTGGATCCTGGAAGGGCTCGCCACGCTCTTTGAGTACTTCGAGTTCGACCAGCGCGGCTCCATCCGGTTTCTCGCCTGTGATCGCGGAGAACAGGTTCAGCGCCTGCGCGGCTCCTCATCACTGATCCGCTGGCGCGATCTCTTCCGGATGTCGCAGATGAACTTCGTGGCCAAGGGCCGCAACAGCTACGCCCAGGTCCGTTCGATCTTCCTCTTCCTCGCCGAAGAGAACAAACTGGAAGCGTGGTACCGGGAGTACGTCGACCGGTTCGAGGAAGACAAGACGGGTGAACTGGCGTTCGAGCGGGTCTTCAACGAGTCGATCGAGCGCGTGGAGCGCCGCTGGCGCGAATGGCTGCGGGCGCAGCCGCGCCGACCCTACGAGCTTCGCGACGGCCAGCCGGCCCTGGGCATCGAGCCCCGACCGGAGGCCGGCTACGATGGCGTCGAAGTGCTGCGGGTCCTCCGGGACTCCCCGGCCGACCACGCCGGCCTCCAGCGCGGCGACGTGGTCATCGCGATCGACGGCCACGCCACGCCGGGTTTTCTCGATCTGCGCTACCGCCTGCTCCGGCACCGGAGCGGCGAGCGACTGGAAGTGCGGTTTCGCCGGGGAGAGGAGTATCGAAGCGTACAGATTCAACCGGTCTCCGCCGGCGGGCCATGACCATTATCATCCCGATGGCACCCGGCTGACGATATTGATGGTCGGTGGGGCCCCTCGTACACTGAGGGGCAGACCGGTGTGACGCGGCCGGTTCACAAGCCCCCAGGCCCGAATGACGCGTTCAGACGATCCATGAGCACTGACCACGAACGCACGTTCTCCAGCGATTTCAAGCGATTCTTCCTCCGAGGACTGGTCGTTCTGTTGCCGTCGGTTCTGACGCTCTGGATCGTCGTCATGGCGTACCAGTTCGTCGACAAGAACATCGCCGAACCGATCAACCGCGGCATCCGCCTCGCGCTGCACAACACCGCGCGGTACGCGCCGGCGATCCAGGAGCGGTTCGACCCGACGGAACTGCAGCTCAACGCCGAGATCTCCGGCCGCGCCGAGGGCCGGGGCCTGGTCAACCGGGAAGGGGAGCGCCGGCGCCTGCGCGAACGGCTCGCCGGTGACCCGTCGGAAGAGGAGCTGAACGCCGCGATCGCCGACCACGCCCGCGTGCAGAGAGTCTTCGGGCGCGATGGCGTCCGCGCGGAGATGCGGCAGACGAACATCCGGCTCTGGTGGAACGAACGGTGGTACATGGATTTCATCGGCCTGATCGTGGCCATCATCTCCGTCTACACCGCCGGCCGACTGCTGGGCGGTTACTTCGGCCGGAAGATCTACGAACGGCTCGAGCGCCTTTTGACCACGCTGCCGATCTTCAAGCAGCTCTACCCGAGCGTGAAACAGGTGGTGGACTTCCTCTTCAGCGACGAGCAGCCGATGAAGTTCAACCGCGTGGTCGTCACCGAGTATCCACGCAAGGGGATCTGGTCGGTCGGTTTCCTGACCGGACCGACGATGAAGTCCATTTCGATGCAGTCGGGCGATGCGGTCACGATCTTCATCCCCAGCTCACCCACCCCCTTCACGGGATACACCATTACCGTTCCGCGCGATGAAGTTCTGGAGATTCCCGTCACCGTGGATGAGGCGATCCGCT
>SLDM01000547.1 GCA_007125255.1 Phycisphaerales bacterium | reverse complement strand
TCCATCAGACGTTCCGCGGTGAGCTGGTTCATGCTTTGACTCCGAGGGCTTTGTTGATGATTCGGCAGAGATCTTCGGGCTCAAACGGTTTGTGCAGGGTTTCGAGAACGCCCAGATCGCGCATGCGGTCGAGACGCTCGCGGTTGGCCTCGGTGCTGACCACGACGACGGCGGCATCGGACAACGTGGGATGCTGACGCAGCTCGGCCACGAACTCCTCGCCGTTCATCACCGGCATGTTGAGATCGAGCAGGATGAGATCGATCCAGTCGGACTCAAGCGCCGCGAGCGCTTCCTTGCCGTTGCCGGCTTCGAAGATGCGCTCATCGTCCACCCCGGCAAGGCGAACGACCTTCTTGATCGCCATACGAAGGATCGGTGAGTCATCCACGATAAGTACGTTGCAATTCATGCGCACTTTTCCTCATTCTTCGAGCCCTGGACGATTTCTTCGCTGGTCTTGACCGCCGCGAAGGTTTGCGCGACCAATCGTTCCACGGTATCGCGCGAGAGGTTGAGCTTGAGTCGCACGTGGTCCGCCAGCCGGTATTGCAGTCCGTCGTGGCCGAGACCGAGTCCCGCCCAGAGGCAGATCATGTCCGCGGCGTGCACAATGGAGAAGAGATCGTCCTCATCCGTCGCGGACGGAGGCGGGGCGTGATGGAACCGAATCGCCGCCACGATTCGAACCGGCAGATCCCAGCGCACGGCGAGTTCCGCGCCGAGCTCGGCATGGTCGAATCCCAGTGCCGCACGCTCGGCTTCGATGAAGCTCGTCTGTGCATTCAGGTGCGCCGAGACGAGACTCATGTACTCAGAACCGTAGTGCTTGTCGAGCACGAGTTTGCCGATGTCGCGGAGCAGGCCGCAGATGAAGGCCAGGTCGGGGTCTTCGAATCCATACTCACGGGCAAGAGATTCCGCCGCGATGGCGCCGCCCTGGGCGCTGCGCCAGAGCGCACCGCGGTGCAGGCCGTAAGCTTCGCCGGCGTCCAGAAACAGTTCCGCCACCTGCTGTTGCAGTACAATCTGCATCAGATGACGCTGGCCGAGTCGGGCGAGACTCTCCTGCAGGTTGAACACCCGGTTCTTCGCCCCGTACTGGGCCGAGTTGGCGTAGCGCATGATGGTCATGCTGAGCGCGTCGTCGGTACGCACGATCTCATGAATCTCGCTGATTTCCGCATCAGCACGATTGAGAATGGACGTCAGCCGGGCGACGGTACTCGGCAGAACCGGCAGCGCGTCACATTGGGAGAGAATGTCGTTCAGAGTGGCCATATCAAGCGTTCCGTTGCCTTGTTCCGAATGGTGACACTTCCATCGGCCATTGAGATCGCCATGGTGCGACTGATGGTCGATCCGGTGTCATCGGCGGAGAGGAGAATGTTGTTCTTCCAGAAGATCTTTCGGATCAGCGTTCGGTTGCGTGACCCGATCTTGAACTGGCCGTTGTCGGACATGACTTCGGCTCCGCCCGCCGCACAGACAATCAAGCGTTCCTTCTTCGCTCCAAGGTCATAGCACTGTTTGAAGAGCATGGGGATGCCGGTGTCGCCGAACATCGCCGGATTCTTCTCCGCCTTCTCCTGGCTGAGCTTTGCGCTGGGGAGCATGAAGTGCAGCATGCCGCCGACCTTTGCGACCGGATCGTAGATGGTCACCCCGATGCACGATCCGAGTGCGTAAGTAATCAGTGTGGCAGTGGGATCGCTGCTGATCGCCATATCCGCGACCCCCACCACGGTCTTGGTCGTGTCGATTGAACTTGAGGGAGCGCTGGGGGGTACCACGGCAACAAACTCCGATTACTTCGTGTACATGGAAGCCTGAACCGGACGAAACGGTGTCTTCAAACCGGAAAGTGTCTCCGCGCTGCCAACGGCAAAGATCCCCCCCGGCCGCAGCAACTCATGGAAACGCAGCACCAGATCACGACGCGTTGTTGTATCGAAGTAGATCATCACGTTGCGGCAGAAGATCACTTCAAAAGGTCCCTTCATCGGCCAGGAGTCCATCAGATTCAACTGTGCGACCTTGACCATTCCCCGGATCTCATCGGAGACCTGGATCTGTCCGCTCTGTCCCGGAACCGAACGAAAGTACTTCCGGACAATTTCATTCGGCACCTTCTCCAGTTGCTGGCGCTCGTACACCCCCGCCCGCGCCTCCTCGACCGCCGAATTGGACAGGTCGGTCGCCAGGATGCTGATCTTCCATTCGCTGCGGTTGCTCAACGACTCACAGGCGTTCATGGCCAGGGAGTAAGGCTCGCAGCCCGTGGAACAGCCAGCCGACCAGATGCGGATCTCACGGCCGGGCAGCGTGGTGTTGCCCCGGGAAAGCGGCGTGTAGAACTCTCGTTCCAGGTAGTCGAAATGCGCCAGATCGCGGAAGAAGCTGGTCACATTCGTGGAGAGAAGATCGAAGAAGACGAGCATGTCCTCTTCGCTGCCGTTCTCCTCCAGATGACTCAGGTACGAATCAACACTCTCGTAGCCGGACTTGCGAATGAAAGACGCGAGCCGGCTCGACACCAGTGAAATCTTCTTCTCCGTCAGATGCAGCCCCCACCGATCGCGGGCGAGGCGGGCAATCTGGCTGAACTGGTTTGGTGAGAGGTTCATCGGACTCTTTTTCAACGGGTGTCCCATCGCGCACTCGCGCCACCACCTCATCGGCGATCCGGAAATCCTCCATCACGAAAGCCCGGGGGAAATGGCGCAACATCAGGGGAACAACTGAGAGGATCGCAGCGCTCTCCAGCGGTACTCGATGGCGGTCGATCCGGATCCGGTATCCGCAAGCGTGCGGCCCCTCGATCAGGGATTCCGGCGTCCCGGCGACCGGAGACGACCGAAGGCTAC
>SLDM01000472.1 GCA_007125255.1 Phycisphaerales bacterium | reverse complement strand
TCATCCTGATCGAAAGCGCCGACGAGGAATTTGCCTTCAAGGTATTGACCGGGGAAGGCGAATCCAACCACGAACTGTTGCTCCAACCGGGCGAGTACACCTTGTCAGTCGCCCATTTCGTCAGCGCCGGCTCCGGGACTCTTAATGAGATGGCGATCTCGGAATTCAGCTCTTCGCTGAACTTTGAAATGATCGTCATCCCCGCCCCCGGCGCCGTACTGCTCTTCTCCTTCGCGGCGCTCGCGGCCCGGCGTCGCCGGACCCACTGAGCGACCGCTCAAGTCCGCAACACCCGTTCGTATTGAATCATAATCCCGAAAGTGACGACGCAATCGCTTCGTCACTTTCGGGTTTTCGTTTCCTCTCGCAGTAGCGCGTAGAGAAACACCGCCGAGGCGACCGCGACGTTCAATGACGGCACGCCCGGCTGCATCGGAATCATCGCGATCTGATCGCACAGCGCCATCGTCGGCTCACGCAGGCCGTCGTGCTCCGCGCCGACGATGATCGCGGTCCGGTCCGTGCGCTCGACCTCCCACAGCGGCACCGCCCGTGTATCCGACTCCGCGCCGATCAGCTTCATCCCCCACGCTTCCTTCAACGTTCTCAGATCTCCTGCCCAGTCATCACTGACCGCCCACGGCACCGAGAGCGTATGCCCCGCCGAGACCCGGATCGCCTTGCGGTAGAGCGGATCGCAGCACGCCGGGTCGAGCAGGACGCCGTCCACACCGAATGCCGCGGCGTTGCGGAACAATCCGCCCATGTTGTCCACGTTGGTGATGCCTTCGGCCAGAAGCAGGGTCAGCGAAGTCTTCTCCCGCAGATGGCCGAGGGCGGCATTCAGCGTGATCTCATGCCAGCGCGGCCGGTATCCCGCGGCGAGAACGCCCCGGTGAATGTGAAAGCCGGCGATTCCGGTCATCAATTCGACGTCGGCGAGGTAGACCGGCGCTTGAAGGTCCGCCTCTTCGATCGCCCCGCGCAATCGCTCGTACTTTTTGGGGCTGAGAAAGAGCGAATGCAGACGCCCGGGCGTGCGCAGCAGACGGCGGATCACGAGCTCACTCTCCGCCATGAAGAGCCTGTCCCGGCCGCGCAGATCCTTGTCGCGCACATCGCGGTAGGGCTCGACGCGCGGATCATCGAGCGCGGTGATGGTTTCGACCGTGGGCATCGGAGAAGAAGTAACGAAGTAACGAAGTAACGAAGTGACGAAGTGACGGAGTGACGGAGTGACGGAGCGGGTGCGGGCGGCCTTTTAATCTTGGGAGTGCGCCGTCCTGGCGAGCCACTCGACGGGGTGGAGGGCGGTGCGGCCGGCGAGATCGCGGATCTGGTGGCGGCAACTCGTGCCCGGCGCGAGAATCGTTGCCTTCCCGTGCTCGCGCAGTGCCGGCAGCAGGGCGAGCTCCGCGATCTCCCGTGACAACTCGTAGTGATCACGCGCGAGACCGAACGCGCCGGCCATGCCGCAACACCCCGCGTCGAGGGGAATGAATGCTTCTCCCAACTCCGAGTGCAGACTCCGGACGGTAGCGTCCGTCCCGCCAAGGGCCTTCTGATGACAGTGGCCGTGAAAGAGAACCTCCTCCCCACCTCCGTCGGCCCCACCGCTCGCCCCAAACCGGGCCCGGTTCGAATCGAACGTCCACGGCCGGGGATGGTCTCCCGGACGGCCAAGTACAAAGTCCTCGACGGAGAAGACCCGGCGGGCGAGTTCACCCACCGCGCCGGGATCGTGGGCGAGTTTCAGATCGCACCAGTCGTCGACCAGCGCGGAATGGCAGCTCGGTTCGAGGGTCAGGATCGCGACGGGATTCTCGCGCTGGATCACGGCGTCGAGACGGCTGATCGTGCCGTTGATCGTCCGGATCGCTTCGGGCAGCAGGCCGAGACTGATCATTGAGCGGCCGCAACAGCCGAGATCGGGCAGAACGACGCGGTAGCCGAGGTTCTCCAGAAGCGCGACGGCCGCCCGTCCGATCGCGGGCTCGTTGTAGACGGTGAAACAGTCGCCGAAGAGCACGACCGCCGGCTCCGAAGGGCGTTCCGCCGGGGCACGCTTGCGCATCCAGCGAAAGAGTGAGGTTTCAAAGCCCGGAAGTGACCGGCGGGAATCGATGTTCAGCGCCCGCTGCGCGATCAGGTGCGAGATGGAAGAGCCGGCCAGAACGTTGCTCAGCGGCGCGAAGGCGGAACCGAGCGCGTTGATCTGGCGAACCCGGCCGAAGATCCGGCGGCGAAAATCCGCCCCGCCGCGTTGTCGGTCGGACTGGGCCAGGTACTCGGCCTTGAGCTTGGCGAGATCGACATTGCTGGGGCACTCGCTCTTACACGCCTTACAGGAAAGACAGAGCTCCAGCGTCCGGTGGGTCTCCGCGTCATCCCATCCCGGCCCGCCGGCACCGCGCCCGAGCTGGCCGGAGATTGCCAGCCGCAGCGCGTTGCCCCGGCCGCGCGTCGCGTGCCGCTCATCGCGCGTCGCGCGGTAGGAGGGACACATGGTGCCGCCCCTCATCTTCCGGCACACGCCCGCCCCGTTGCACATCTCGACGGCGTGATCGAAGCCGTGCTCGCGCTCGTAGCGAAAGTACGTCTCGATCGGAGGTATGTCCGCCGGCGATCGATCGGGCCGGACGCGCAATCGCTCGGTCATTGGCGAAGGATCAACGAGATTCCCCGGATTCATGCGGTGGTCGGGATCGAAGAGCGCCTTGATCTTCCCGAAGGCGTCACAGATCGGTTTGCCGTAGAAGCGTTCGAGCAGATGGGAACGGAGCCGCCCGTCACCGTGTTCACCGGAGAGCGCGCCGCCGAAAGACTTGACCAGATCGGTCGCCTCCTCCGCGATGCGCTGCATCGCCTCCAG
>SLDM01000095.1 GCA_007125255.1 Phycisphaerales bacterium | reverse complement strand
GCCGGTCATCGTCGAGATCGCCCCGTCCGGTCCCCCGCCCGGTCCCTCAATTGGCGCATGGTGGCGAACTTCCACCTCATCGGAAGCGAAGAGGTCGTAGACGTTGTCGATCCGGTGCTCCAGGCGCAGTTGCCGGCGCCACGTCATCATGGTCGATCCCCCGGTGCCGAAGGGGCTCTGGCGGGCCTCCTCTTCCCCGGCGTGGGGATCGTGAATCAAGAGCTCACCGTCACCGATCACCACCGCCTCACGCCGCAGCGGGCGGTACTCGACGTGCTGACCGGCGACATAGAAAATGCGCGGATCATCGCGCTGCTCCTCGTGATCCCACGCGCGGGACTCCAGCTTCGCATTTCCCCGCGCCAGCATCAGGGAGAGTTCCCGGCTTGCAACCGGCTCGACCGACTGCCCCGGTTCAACATCTTCCGGAAGCCGGTCAACGAAGACGAACTCCAGGGTCAGGGAGTCCCCCGTCATCAGGTTCAGCTCGTTCTCCCGCGGCTCCGCGCGGACATCGACATCGCCTCTGAAGTCGATCGCGCCGGCGCCGTTGTTGAAGTGGCCGTCGTACGTCATCGAATCGCGCCAACGGGTGCGCACTTCGAGGGGGTTCTCCGCGCTGTCGATCACCGGCCGGGGGGTGCGCTCCCGCCGCGGATCGATCACGGGCTCGTGGAAGATCCGCAGATTTCCACTGGTGGGCGCGCTCAACTTTCCGTCTTTCCGGTTCAGAATGATCCGCTCGCCCTGATCCATGATCATCCTGTCACTGACGAGGGCGACATTCCGGCCGGTCAGCTCGACCGACTCTTCGCGGCCATCCCCCTCCAGCAGGTCGGCGTAGGCGCGGCTGCCGTCGGAGAGCAGAACCTGCACGTTCTCCCGCGCGATCAACCGGTCCACCTTCAGTCCGCTCCGCGCGAAGGGACCGTCCGCCTCGGCTTCATCGGCCGGAGCGGCGGTGTCGTCGCTCAGGAAGGTCACGCGCAGTGAATCCGCCCAGATGATCTGATCATCGTCGATCGCTTCGACGTCGCCGGTCGCCACCATCAGGGTCGGTATCGATCGTCCGTCGGGGGTCGTCGTGAGATCAAGAGTCAATTCATCACAGTGGATCGCCCCCTGGGTGCCCACGCCGAGCACGCGCACATCGCGACGGGCCCGGATCGATTCGATTCGGTCCATCTCCGCCGTTCCGGCGGGGAAGCCGACGATCATCTCTTCGGCGTGCAACAGGAACTCGTCGCTGCTGACGCGCACCTTGCCGCGAAAGACCGCCTCGCGGAGCCGGCTGCCCCGCTGCGATTCATCATCCCGGCGCCGTTCCTCGAAATCCAGATCCATCGACTCTTCCCAGGTGATCTGAAGTTCCGGAGAGGGGGATGAGCCGCTCGGGCCGTTCTCCTCGAGATCAAGCCGGGAGGTCCGCCCGCCTCCGAACCGCTCTTCGCCGAGAGGGCTTCCGCGGCGCACGAGCCATCCCGGGCCTTCAAAGCCGCCGCGATCATCGGCCTGACTCATCACGAAGCGCTGCCCCCCCGCTTCCAGATCCGGCGAGGTGACATGCAGGGGATACTCCGCGGTCCCTTCCATCTCGATGCGCCGGGTCGAGCTCAGGTAGCGCATCGACCGGCCGACCGCTTCGCTCTCGCCGGTTCGATCCGTCACGACGACCGGCCGGCCGACGAGCTCGAGCCAGACATCCTGCGCACTCGGCGGGCGGGCGCCGCGGTCTTCGAGCGGGACGATCGTGAGCGGACCTTCGCCGCGAACGAGCGTGATCCCCTCGCCGAGCAGATCCTCCCGCATCGAATCATCCAGCGGTCCGCGGACCAGTCGCTCTTCGCTCATCCAGTCGCCCCCGCCCGAAGCGCTGCCCGAAGCTCTGGACGATGCCGGTCGAGCGGCGACGGCGGGGCGGGTCGTTCCGTTCTGCTGCGTTCGGCCCGCTCCGGAGAACGAAGCCGGGGTGACCGTCCGGCCCCCGGCGCCGAGTTCACGGCGCGGCGCATCGGTCTCCGCGCGGGTCTCGTTCAGGCCTTCGGTTCGATTCGAGAAAATCATGCGCAACCGGTCGCCCTGCGCTTCACGGCGGGTGCCGGGGCTGCCCTGATCGATGCGGACTTCATCCTCCACCGACAGCAGGTAGAAGGTCGCATCGTTTCCTTCGTCGCGGCTTGTGAGGGAGGCGGGCTGGACCATGTGGCTGGGGTGGCCGGTGTGCTGCGGCTGAAGCCCGGCGTCGCCCGGACCACGCGGCGCGGCGGCTCGATCGACGTGCCACTGGACCGGTCGCGGTTCCTGCTCCCGGCGCCCGGCCACCACCGAGTCATGGCCCGGTTCGTCGCGCAGGCGGATGTAATCAAACGACGCCACCCGCAGCTGGACGGTGTTGTCCTGATCGCTGACCAGCAGGTTGAGACGCTCCGCCGGCATCTGCAACTGGGGCGTCCGGATGTCGACCCAGTCATCACACCGGATCTCGCCGAGGAAGTGGTCGAAGCTGGCCTCGTCGGTCCGGACCGTCATCGCCGGTTCATCGCGGTTGAGGTCGATCCGTCCGTCCTCCCCGGCTTCGTAGAGTCGAAGCACCACATCGTCCGTGATGGTGCCCTGTTCGATTCCCCGGTGCGGGGCGTAGGCGACCGCGGTACCACCGGTCAGGGTGACGACCCGATTGCCGGTGAGATAGATCTCCATCTCCGGCCGGTCCAGGCGCAACCAGCCCGAGCCGAGGCCTTCGGGGTTGGGGTCGAGGCGCTCGCAGCGGTACTGCTGCTGCAACTCACCGGTCTCCCGATCCGCGATCTGCACCCATCCGCCCCGGGCGAGTTCCGCCTGGAACCCGCGCTGCAGATCGGTGCTGCCCTGGGTACG
>SLDM01000167.1 GCA_007125255.1 Phycisphaerales bacterium | reverse complement strand
GGCACCGTTCACATGGTGACCGAAGATGGCTACACTCTGCGAATCATGAATCCGCACCGCTTCAATGCCGTCCCCGCGAGACTTGCCCTGGCCGACGGGTACGTTTTTACCGGTCACGGATTCGGAGCGGTTGCCGCGCCGATGACCACGCAGGGAGAGGTGGTTTTCAACACCGCGATGTGCGGCTACCAGGAAGCGTTGACGGATCCCAGTTACGCCGGTCAGATCCTCACCATCACGGCGCCGATGATCGGCAATTACGGCATCACGCCGGAGGATGTCGAATCGGCGCGCCCCCAGGTCGCCGGCTTCGTGATTCGCGAGCTGGCGCGCCGACACTCAAACTACCGCGCGAACACGGATCTCAGCAGTTGGCTCGCCGAACACGGGATTCTCGCCATCGAGGGGCTTGATACGCGCGCCCTGGTGCGGCATCTGCGTACCCAGGGCGTGATGGTGGGGGTCCTTTCGACCGACGGGAGCCGGTCAGATGATGATCTGGTCAACGCGGCCCGGCTGGCGCCGGTGATGGCGGGCCGGAACCTGGCCTGCGAGGTCAGCCCGGAGGGCCCCTCCCGCTGGAGCGAGGATCTCGGCGACTGGCGGCCGGCAGTCCTGAGCCCCTCGACGAAATGCGCGGCCGGGCGGAAGCGCCGGGTGGTGGCCATCGACTGCGGCGCCAAGCGGAACATCTACCGCCACTTGATCGATCGCGGGTGTGAGGTGCACATTCTGCCGCACGGCGCCACGGCCGAGGAAGTTCGGGCTCTGGAGCCGGATGGCCTTTTCATCTCAAACGGTCCGGGCGATCCGGCGGCCGTGGAGAAGACGATCGCGATGCTGCGTGAATTGGCCGGCGAGGTGCCGACGTTCGGGATCTGTCTTGGTCACCAGCTCCTCGCCCTGGCGCTCGGGGCACGGACGTACAAGCTCAAGTTCGGCCATCGCGGGGCCAACCAGCCGGTGAGGAACCTCCTGACCGGTCGGGTGGAGATCACCAGTCAGAACCATGGGTTCTGTGTGGATCTTGACTCCCTGGCGGCGATCGACTGCGAGCTGACGCACCTGCATCTCAACGACGGCACGGTGGCGGGGTTCCGGCATCGACACAAACCGATCTTCAGCGTTCAGCACCACCCGGAGGCCTCCCCCGGACCGCACGATGCGGGCTACCTCTTTGAGTGTTTCATGCGGATGATCGATACGAAGGCGCCGCTCTCGGCGGAGATGGTGCCGCCACCGCCGCCGGTGAACCCGGCCGCGACGACGACCGTTCCGTAAGCTCAACCGCACCCGGGGACTCCGGGGGGGCGCGCGGGCGAGGAGCGGTCATTTTGCCGTACCGACGCAAAGATTTTCTGAGCGGCTTGCGAACACTTTTCGCCCGAAGTAGTCTGATGCCTCATCCCGTCTCTGGCGGGACCGCCCAGGCGCCAGCAGAGGCGTGGATGGGCTTCGTGATGAATCTCGGCGTCGTGGTGCGCGGCGTCAACCAATCAAAGAACTCGTGGTGTCGCGACCAGCGCCCGGTCGGCGGCCAAGGGAGATCGGAATGAAGTTGTTCTCAGAACGTCGTTTCTGGACCCTGACGCTGGCGGGTAGTGCAACGCTGGCGTTCGGAGTGACTACGACCAGCCTGGTGCACGGCGTCGCGCCGAGCGCCGCGGTCAGCGCGAGTCATGAAGACAACAACGATGACTCCGATGCGGCCGCTCGCGGTCGCGCTGCACTCGAGCAGGCGAGGAGCTATGCCGCCGAAGGCCGGTGGCGACGCGCGTCCGAGGCGTACAGCGAAGCGCTGAACTTTCTCCCGGACAATCTCGAGGCGCAGGAAGGTCTGCAGCGGGCGCAGGCGATGCTCGATCAGTCCTCGTCGATTCAGCAAGTCGAAGCGGAACGTCAGCGTCAGCGACAGCGCGCGATCATTGAATTCGAAGATGCCGTCGAACGGGCCCAGCAGGCGCTCGATCGCGGCGATTATGCCGGCGCGCGTCAGATCATGCTGACCGCGCAGATTCGCCTTCGCCGGGCCCGCACCTTCCTGAGCGAAACCGAGTTCACCCGGCGTGACCGGGAAGCGAATGAACTGATCGCCGAGATCCAGGAAGCCGAGATCGTTCAGCGACTGCTGGAAGAAGAGCAGGAACGGGCCGAGGCGGACCAGCAGCGGATCGCGGAACAGCAACGAGCCATTCGCGAGCGCCAGCGACAGATCAACGAAAACCTCGTCCGCGTACGTCAACTCCAGCTGGAGCTGCGCTACGATGAAGCGCTTCAGGTCATCGATGAAATTCTCTTCATGGATGAGCACAATCCGGCGGCGCTCGCACTCCGGGACGTGATCCGCAACAGCCGCAGCTATCAGGATTACGCGCAGATTCAGCGGGACCGCGAACTGGGCTTCTCCCACGAACGCATCGAGAACCAGCGGGCGATGATCATGCCCCGGCCGAACATGGATGGTCCCGGGATGCGTTCGATCTCCGGATTGATGGCCTACCCCGAGGACTGGCCGCACCTGAGTCTTCGCCGCACCTACGAGGGCGGGTTTGTCGACTCCCCCGAAGACCGCGCGGTCGTGCAGCGCATGGCCGATACCCGCATTCCGGTGGACTTCACGAACAACACGCTTGAACAGGTCGTCAACTTCATGAGCCAGGTCACCGGCATGGATATCTATGTCGACTGGCGCGCGTTGGACATGATCGGGATTGATCGCGAAACCGAAGTCAACCTGCGTCTGCGGGAACTTCCGGTGGAAACCGCGCTCAAGCGGATTCTCGAGCAGGTCGGCGACGGCTTTGAAACGCCGCGCTACGACGTTCAGGATGGCATGCTGATGGTCTCGACGGCCGAAGCGCTCGGCCAGCGCACGCTC
>SLDM01000322.1 GCA_007125255.1 Phycisphaerales bacterium | reverse complement strand
GGAAGGCTTCGCGATCTGGCTTACGAGGTCGATGCCCGAATCATGGCGCGGTACGCCCAGTCGACCACGGCATTCATGCTGCTTGCCCTCGGCGCGGCGCTGGCCATGTGGCTGCGGGCCAGCGTGCCCCTGGTGATCTATGTGTGGGCGTTCGCCCCGGCCATACTCTGTCTGATCCTCATCTCCGGTGGCGACAAGATGATGCGTGATGGTGACATCATCAGCGGGCTCGGCGTCATGTGGTCCGGAATCGTCGCCCTTGGTCTCCTTCTGCTCTACGTCTTCTGGAAACTCTCCCGGCACTGATCCACCGGCGCCATCGCCCCGCCTGCCTCATCATGACACTGCTTGACCGTTACATCGTGGTTCGATTCCTCGTGAACTTCACGATTCTGTTTACGCTGCTGTTCGTGCTCGCGACCACCATTGACCTGATCCTGCAACTTGATCGATTCATCGATGTCGCCCGTGACCACGTGGGCGAAGAGCGGCGGCTTGCCATTGCGGTGGAGATGATCCGGCTGATGGCGGACTTCCAGTTGCCGCGGATCTTCCAGTTCTACGCCTTTCTGCACGGTCTGGTCGCGATCGGCGCGATGGCGTTCACCCTGGCCCAGATGCACCGGTACCGGGAACTGGTGGCGATTCTGGCCTCCGGCATCTCACTCTACCGTATCGCCGTGCCGTTCATGGTGGTGGTGTTCGGCCTCAGCCTTCTGCAGATTGCGAACCAGGAACTGATCCTGCCCAACGTGGCGCCGCTGGTCCTGCGCGGCCATGGTCAGATCGGGGAGTCCAGCGTCAACGAATTCGAAGTGCAGTTGACCGCCGACGGCCGCGGCGCAATGTTCCAGTCGCCCTCCTTTGATCCCGGTCGCAATACGTTGGAGGCGCCGACCATCATCGAACGGGACGCGACCGGCCTGACCACCCGCCGCATTACGGCGCGGGAGGCGGTCTGGGAGGACTCAAGGAATGCCTGGCGGCTCACCGAGGGCCGCGCGGTCCGCTTGACGCCGGGGGGAGGGGGGGCGGACAGTATTGACGCCGACCTGCGCGTTGCGGCGATCGAGTACTACGAAACCGATCTCGATCCGCGGGTGCTGCTGATTCAGCGGCACGGTGAGTTTGCGGCGATGCTCAGCCTGCGGCAGATCTCCGAGATGCTCTCTTCGGAGACCGTGAGCGAAATACGCACGCTCCTGCGCTACCGGTACACCCGCTTCGCCAGCGTTCTGGTGAACCTGCTCGTTCTGGGGCTCTGTCTGCCCTGCTTCCTCCTGCGTGAGCCGGCGAACCTGCTCCGGCAGAGTCTGCTCTGCGCGGGGCTGGCGCTGCCGGCCATGCTCGGGGCGGCGATCGGCATGATGGTCGACCTGCCGGGCATTCCGCCGGCGGCGGGCGTCTTCCTGCCCGTCATCATTCTGATGGTGGTTGCCCTTGTGCCGTGGACGCAGTTCAAGAGTTGAAGGGAAGGCACGAAGGCATGGAGGCACGAAGTGAAGGAGAAAGGCATGGAGGCACGAAGGAGAGCAACGAAGTGACGGAGGGGGGATTCAGACATCGAGTGGAGCCGATTGAGCGTCGTAACTCGGTAGGGTGATCGTCCTTCCAACTCGCACGGCCGACTCGCTGGGCTCGCTGGCCGTGGCACCCTGCTGCATCCCCCCTTCGTCACTCCGTCACTTTGTCCTGTCGTCACTCTCCCTTCGTGCCTCCGTGCCTCCGTGCCTTTCTACATTCCTTACCCATCATCCGCCCCGCCCTCTTCCGGTTCCGGTTCGCGCCAGTGTTGATCGTGAATCGATGGCGGATGCACCGAGATGTTCGTCGCCAGGGCGCGGCGCATGGAGCGCGTGTGGTTTTTGGCCGGCAGCTTGCCGAGCCTCTTCTGAATCGTGCTCAACTTCATCTTCGGCATGGCGATATGGCAGACCGGTTCGCCCGGTTTGACCGCGGGCAGGGTCGCCATGCCCAGCACGACCCCGCCCGCCGGCGCGATCAGGACCGTCTGGGCATCGCCGACGACGCTCACGTTCGTCGCGATCGGCTGGTTATCCTCGACGAGATCCCCCGGCCCGACGTGGAAGGTCAGAATGCCGCCGACCTCGGAACGAATCCAGTACGTCTTCTCCACGCGGGTCTGGTAGTACGGCGCGATGATGTCGCCTTCAAGCATGTCCAGTTCAATGAGCACGTTCTTGACGCCCCGCACGCCGACCTCGACCACGCCCGGTTCGATCTTCCAGACCTCGCCCGCCTCGAGAATGATCGTCGGGCAACCGACGCGGCACGCCTCGTGGCGCAATGAACCGGCGGGACCCTTGCCGTTGACCATCAGCTCGCAGCCGAACGCGCGGGCGATGCGCCGCACGCCGGGTATCGAAAGATCGCCGCGGACGTTCGGGTAGTTCGTTCTCCGCACCGCCGCGGTATGCAGGTCGATGCCGTAGTCGCATTTCTGAATGATCTCACGGAAGAAGCTGTCCGCGATGCGGGAGGCGAGTGATCCGCTCTGCGAACCGGGAAACGATCGGTTGAGATCGCGGCGATCGGGGAGGTAGCGCGAGTTGGCTTCGAAGCCGAAACTGTTGACGATCGGGATCAGGATGACCGTGCCGCGCGTCAACTGCAGGTCGTTGTCGAACATGAGCTGGCGGATGATGCCCGTGCCGTTGATCTCGTCGCCGTGAACCGCGGCGCAGATGAAGACGATCGGGCCGCGCGTCTTCGCGCGTATCACGCGGATGGCGATCGCTTCATCGTCACCGGTGTAGCTCTCGCTGACCTTGAGCCGGAGATCGGCAGTCTCGCCGGGAGCAATGCTGGTGCCGGCGATCTGGAAGTTCTGGTTTGACATGGTGGGATCGGGTTCGGGG
>SLDM01000358.1 GCA_007125255.1 Phycisphaerales bacterium | reverse complement strand
GGGTTCACGGCGGCGACGTACCGTCTCATCGTTCTGAAGAAGACTCTTCGCCACGTCCGCCGGAAAAAGCTCCTCATCGTGCAGCTCGCCCAGCTCCTCTTCCGTGCGCTGATAGATCGCCAGCGCAGCGCGATTGGCGTAGATATAGCGGCCGTTCTCGTCCTTGATCCACGCCGCCGCGGGGTTGTTGTTCATGAAGGCGATGAACCGGGCTTCACTCTCGCGCAGGGCGCTCTCGGCTTCGACCCGATCGGTGACATTGATTGCCAGCGCAATCTCCGCTCGTCGTCCGCGGAACTCGGTGGCGTGCGTGTAGATCTCGACATCGATCACGGTCCCGTCCCTGTACCGATGACGCCACTGGCCCGCGTCCTTGGAACCGGTCATTTCCGGATCATGCGAAGCTTTCAAACGCGGAATGTCTTCCTCGGGGTGAATGTCAAGAATGGTCATCGACTGGAACTCGTCGCGCGAATAGCCGTACCGGTCCACCGCCGCATCGTTCACCTCCAGGATCTCGAGCGTACTCGCGTCAAAGACGAACATCGGGTGCGGGTTGCTCTTGAAGAGCAGGCGGTATTGACGCTCGCGGGCCTCCAGTTCCTGCTCGGCACGGCGGATCGAGGTGATGTCACGCACGACGCTGACGACCGAGTCAAAGCTGCCGTCGGACCTGCGTTCCGGCGCGACGCGGGCAACCAGATGGCGCTGCCCTTCGGGCGTCTCGATCTCGAATCCGAATTCATTGACCTTGCCGGTCTCAAACACGCGCGAGATCTGGCCGTCCCACTCTCTCACCAGGGCTTCGGGCAGCGCCAGGTCCCGGTTGGTGCGGCCGATCACCTGCCCGGCGGAGAGGCCGGAGACGCGCTCCATCGCCGGATTGACGTAGAGGTGTCGCAGGTGGCGGTCGAAGCGCGCCACCGGATCGGGCAGGTTCGAGGTCAGCGCCTGGAACTGGGCCTCCTTGCGCTCGATCGACTCCTCGGCCTGCCGGACCGGCGTGAGATCGTAGATCACGCCGACGAAACGGCGGGCCTTTCCGTCCTGGTCACGCAACACGTAGCCGCGATCCTGCACCTCGGCAAAGCTGCCATCGGCCCGGCGAAAGCGGTAGCGGCAGGACCAGAACTCCGTGTCCGACTCCAGCGCGGCCCGAACCGATTCGACCGCCTGCTCCCGATCGTCTTCATGCACATTCTCTTCCCACCAGCTGAATTCGGTGGTCGTGCGATCTTCGTAGCCGAAGGTCCCGAGCAGCGCTCCTCGCCAGTGAAGCTGATTCTTCCGAACGTCGAGGTCCCAGATCGCATCGCGGGCCGCCCGGCTGGCGAGCTCGAATCGGTCGCGTTCGACGGCCAGTTCTTCCACGTCGCGCTCCAGCAGCCGGATTCTGCCGAGTTGCCGCAGATAGGAGTAGAGCGCAATCGAACTGACGGCGACCAGAAACAGGAGAACAAGAAAAATCTCAAGCAGTTCCATGAGCGATTCCGCCAGGGCTGGTTTTTTCACCGTCGAGTCCGCGACGATGTCCGGGCCGGAACGTATCCTAATGAAACAACCGGCGGCAGGAGAAATCGGCTCTGCCGGCCGGGCGATTGTCTCTCTCCCATGCGGGAGCAACCGAAGTCCCTCTGAAGGCGTATTGATTCCCATGGCCAAAGCAATTGTCGACCCGGAAGAACTCCGCCGCTTCGCCCAGGATCTCAAGCGGTTCAACGAGTCACTGTCAAACCAGATGTCCGTTCTTCACGGGCGGATGCAGAACCTCAGCCAGAGCTGGCGCGACCAGGAACAGAAGAAGTTCGCGGAGGAATTCGAGCACACGCTCAAGGCGCTGAACCGCTTCACGGAAGCTTCCGCGCAGCACATTCCGTTCCTGCTCCGCAAAGCCGAGCACGTTGAAAACTATCTCAACCAGCGTTGATCTCTCCCCGCATTCCCGGCTCCTCTCTTCTCTCATGGCCCATTCAGCAAACATCCGTTCTCTCGATGCGGTCAAGGATTTCAAGGCCGCCCTCGCCAAGTTCGGCGATCAGGTCAAGCAGTCGCTCATCAGCGCCCATGCGGATATGCGCAAGGGGATTCAGCGTCTGCAGACCGATCACTACGCCTACTGGCAGCACGAGGAAAGGAAGTGGTCGCGTAAACTCGCCGAGGCCAAGAGCGAACTGTACCGGGCGGAGAATGAATCTCGCGACACGCGCACCTCGCCGGTGCTGGAACGCAAGGCCGTCGATCGGGCTCAGCAGCGAATCGATGAATGCCGGCGCAAGATGGAACGCGTGAAGCACTGGGTCCGGACCTTGGAGAAGGAAGCGGCCCTCTGCCAGAGCCAGCTGCAGCAACTGGATGAAATGGTCGAAGCGGATCTGCCGCGCACGGCCGCGAAAGTCGATCGCATGATGCAGAGCATCGAGTCCTACCTGAACCTGCAGGCACCGGAAACGCGCCGTGACGCTCCGGACGGCGGGGAGGAGCGTTCCACATGAGTCTCTCGGCCTCCCGCGCCAATCTTCTGGATGCCATGAAGGAACTGCGCCATCGCTGGGACCGGATTCGGGAGCACTGGGACGATCCCGTCAGCCGGGACATCGAGGAGAAGTTTCTCGATCCCCTCGAGCCGCGGATGCGCAACTCCGCCCATGCGATGAGCCATATGGGGGAGCTGCTTTCGCGCGCTGATCAGGAGTGTCGACCCTGACCGGCCCGGCTGCCCTGAACACTCCTCTGGAACGGGACAACGGCGATCGCCGGTCATCCGCCCCGGCACCGGCGGCATCGAGCGGCCGGCCGTTGGCAACAGAGGTTCTCCGGCCCGAGATCGATCCGCCGCCCCTGACCCGGCTGCGTCATTTAGGATAGTGACCCCATGACCGATGCCTCATTGACCACCGGCCCGCGACGCCTGCTCCGACTGGCGCGACGCCTGACCGCCGATCGAGCCGAGCGCGAGGAGCAGATCGCGACCCGCGAGGGGGAGGAAACCGCCCGCATCGACCGGGAACTTGAGACCGGGCGAACCGAACTGCGCCAGAAGCGCGATCGCCGCGTCCGGAAGGCCGAATCGGAGTACGAATCAAACGCGGCCCGTATCCAGCAGGAGTTTGAACGGGATGACCGCGCGGTGCGCGAAGCGCACGACGCAGACCGGGAGCAGCTTGATGAGAAGGCGGATCGGAACCAGGAGGCCGCCCGCAAGAAAAGGGAGGAGGCGATCTGGCTGACCGACTCGGTGTACGAGGGCGGCCAGGATCGTCCCGGCGAGCAGTTCGAACAGGCGTGCAAAGCCATCGACGGTATCCGCGATGAGGCGCAGCTGCTGCGCGAACGGGCCGAGCAGTTTCTCAGGCGATCCCGCCTCGGGTCGGTCGCCCGCGAACCGGAGGAGCGGATCGAACCCACCTCGGCGCAGCTCGATTCGCCACTCGGCGCGATGGATCAGGCGCTGGAACGCGCCAAGGAGGCGGTGGAGACGCTCGAAGCGCAGTCCCTGCCCAAGGTGTTCCGCAGTATCGTTCCCGTCTTCCTGATCCTGTTCACGGCCGGTCTCGCCGGCGGGATCACGCTGGCCGTTCATCTGGGTGAAGTGACGAACTGGGTCTGGATCAACGCCGGCATCGGCGCGGCGTGCATGGCCGTCCTGCTTGCGGTCCTCTACTCCATCGCGCGAAACCGGGCGGCAACGCTCTGGCAGCCGATCATCGAATCCCGGCACCAGATCCTTGCTCTTCACGAACCGTGCGTCGGGCAGGCCGAGCAGAACCGCGATCGGCTCGCCGCGGAAATGCGCGCGACCCGCGACCGGGAGATCGCCGAAGCGAAGGAGAAGTACGGGAAGATCATTGAAGAGATCCAGGAACGCCGCGCCGCCCGACACCGCCGAATCGAAGAGAAGTACCCCATCCGGCTGAAGGAGATTGCCGAGCGCCGTGACCGGAGGCTCACCGAAGCGCAGGAACAACGCCAGGAATCCGTCGCCTCGGCCGAATCGGAGTTCGAACGCGATCTCGGTGAGCTCGAGACCCGTCCCGACGCCGAGCGCCGGACACTCACCGACTGGGCGGAGAGCGCCTGGGCGGGATTGATCCATGACTGGAAGACCGGCATGCAGGAGATCTTCGACCTCGGTGAAGCGATTCGCGCCGATGATCAGAAGTTCTTCCCCGACTGGGATGACCCGCGGTGGGATGACTGGTCACCACCGCGCGAGTTCGCCCCGGCGGTGCGGTTCGGCCGGACGACGCTGAAACTTGACGAACTGCCCGGCGGCCTGCCGGACGATGAACGGCTGAAGCTGGAGGGTCCGTCCGAGTTCATCCTGCCCGCCACGCTGGCGTTTCCCAATGACTGCTCGATGCTGATCGAACACGACGGCAGCGCGGGCGGGATGCCGCTGGATGTGCTGCAGACGGTCATGTTCCGTCTGCTGACCTGTCTGCCGCCGGACAAGGCGCGGTTCACCATCATCGATCCGGTCGGGCTCGGCCAGAGTTTCGCCGGATTCATGCACCTCGCGGATCACTCCGAAGCACTCGTCGGCGCGAAGATCTGGACCGATCAGCGGCATATCGAACAGCGGCTCATCGACATCACCGAGCACATGGAAAGCGTGATCCAGAAGTACCTGCGCAACGAGTTTGAGACGATCGACGAGTACAACGAACAGGCGGGTGAGATCGCCGAGCCGTACCGCTTCCTCGTGATCGCGGACTTTCCGGCCAACTTCTCCGAGAGCGCCATGCGGCGGCTCGCCAGCGTGATCTCATCCGGCGCAAGGTGCGGGGTGTACACGCTCATCCTGCGCGACACGCGGGAGAAGATGCCGTCAGGCCTTGATCTCGCCGATCTGCGGCGCGGCGCGAGCTATCTGCTCGCCGATTCCGGGAAACTCTCATGGCAGGATGAGGACTTTGAGTCGACCGATCTGGTGCCGGACAAGCCTCCGGCGGAATCGTTCCTGACCCGCATTCTGCATATCGTCGGTGAAGCGGCGCTCGAAGCGGGCCGGGTGGAAGTCCCCTTCCGGGTCATCGCCCCGCCGGATGAAGAGGCCGTCTGGTCGCGAACGACGGAGAACGAGTTCAAGGTCGCCCTCGGCCGGGCCGGGGCCACCAAGCTGCAGTCGATGACCCTGGGCCGGGGAACCGCCCAGCACGCCCTGATCGCCGGCAAGACCGGCTCGGGCAAGTCCACGCTGCTGCACGCGCTGATTACCAACCTCGCGCTCTGGTACAGTCCCGACGAGGCGGAGCTCTACCTCGTTGACTTCAAGAAGGGCGTCGAGTTCAAGACCTACGCCACCCACCGCATGCCGCACCTGCGTGCCGTCGCGGTGGAAAGCGATCGTGAATTCGGGCTGAGCGTCCTGCAGCGTGTCGATCAGGAGCTCAGCCGGCGCGGGGAACGGTACCGACAACTCGGCGTGCAGGATCTGGCCGGCTTCCGCAAGGCGGCTCCGGAGGAGCGCATGCCGCGCACCCTGCTGGTCATCGACGAGTTTCAGGAAATCTTCGTGGAGGATGACAAGATCGCCCAGGACGCAGCAATGCTGCTTGACCGGCTCGTGCGTCAGGGCCGCGCGTTCGGCATACACGTCCTGCTCGGTTCACAGACCCTCGGCGGGGCGTACTCCCTCGCCCGCAGCACGATCGGACAGATGGCGGTCCGCATCGCGCTGCAGTGCAGCGAAACCGATTCCTACCTGATTCTGAGCGACGACAACGCCGCCGCCCGACTGCTCTCCCGTCCGGGTGAAGCGATCTACAACGACGCCAACGGGATGCTCGAAGGCAACAGTCCGTTCCAGGTCGTCTGGCTTCCCGATTCCGTCCGCGAAACGCAGCTCAAACGAGTCCAGAACACGGCGCAGCAGCGCCGCTACCACGATGTCGAACCACCGATCGTCTTTGAAGGCAACGTTCCCGCCGATCTCCGCGAGAACCATCTGCTTCAGAAGCTCCTCCGCGGCGAGGGCGAACCCGAACGCGCGGGATCGGCGTGGTTCGGTGAAGCGATCGCGATCAAGGACCCCACCGCCGCCATCTTCCGCCGGCAGAGCGGGCACAACCTGCTCATGGTCGGCCAGCAGGACGAAGCGGCCCTGGCCATCCTCATCAGCAGCATGATCGCTCTCGGCGCCCAGCACCCCGAAGCGCGGTTCTTCATCTTTGACGGCAGCGCGGGGGAGACGGGCTTCAGCGAGTACATCGAATCCTTCGCGGAACTCCTGCCGCGCGAGATCACCGTGGTCAAGCCGCGCGATGCGGCCGACGCGATCAACGAGATTCACGATGAACTGAAAGCGCGCGAGGCCCGCGATGCAAGCGACGCGCCGCCCCTCTATCTCGTGGCGTACGGCATCCACCGGTTCCGTGACCTCCGGCACACCGAGGATTTCAGTTTCTCCATGGACGACGAAGGCAAGCCGCCCGCTTCGGACAAGCTGTTCGCGACGATTCTGCGCGAAGGGCCCAACTATGCTCTGCACACGCTCGCCTGGTGCGATACGGTGAACAACGTCAACCGCACCTTCGATCGTGCGGGCTTGCGCGAGTTTGAACTGCGCATCCTCTTCCAGATGAGTCCGGCCGATTCGAGTTTCCTGATCGACGCACCTAATGCGGGCAAACTGGGTTTTCACCGCGGACTCTTCTCCAGCGAGGACGAAGGGATCCTGGAGAAGTTCCGGCCGTACGCGCTCCCGCCGCGCGACTGGCTGGAATCGATCCGCGACTCACTGACGAGCGCCGAGAAAACCACCCGGCAGAACCACGGTAAGTAGCCCGCACGGCCGAACGAATTTCCCCTCCGCGCGCCGGCGACCCGGTGCCGACGCACCGGCAGCACGCTTTTTCCCGGACGGGTGATCTCCCGCGTGCCGATCGGCGAAGCGCGTGCACCCGGCCCGTGAATTCGGCCGATATCACACTGGTTATCACTTTGGGCGACCTCGCAACGAAACGGCACCGGATCCGTATGATCCACAACGACGTCGCCCCGCCGTCATCGAACATGCCATCAGGACGGTGATTGCCCCAACCGGAGGACGGCCATGCGTTCCATCGCGCTGCTGAGCATACTGCTGGGGGTCCTTGTCCCGCCCGCCGCCACCTTCGCCAGTGACTGGCCCGGCGTGGTCGAGGGTGAACTTGCAAACGGTATCCGCTACGTCCTGGTGCACGTGCCGGATGCGGAACGCCAGGCGTTCTCCACGTTTCTGCCGCTGCACCTGGCGAATGACGGCAAGCACCGTTCGCAGTGGTCACACCTGCTGGAGCGCCATCTGCTGCGCTCCACGGATCCGAAGACGCTGCGCCCGGATTCCAACCTGACGTTGGGTGGCGAGACGGGAGAGAGCGCGATGCGGCTCGATGCCTCCGCGCCGCATCAACAGTGGCAGCGCGCCCTGGATCGTCACGCCGCCTGGCTCGGCAAACGCGACTTTGCGCGCTCCCAGCACGAGCAGGAACTGCGTTCGATCCGGCACGAGGAAGAGGTGTTGATCGCCGGCCACAGCACCCACCGCGCCGCGCTGGCCGCGTGGAATCAGATCATCCGTCACCGCGCGAACCACGGCGCGGCCCGAGCCGATGTGCACCAGTCCGAACTCAAGGAGCTCATCGGGTACGGCGCGGCGCACCGACCGGTCGGGCGGGAGATTCTGATCGCTTCGGTCGGACCGGTTCACCCCGAGCGGATCATCGAGCGTCTGGCGTCCGAGATCGGCACGCTGGAAACGCAGGAGTGGCGGGAACCCGATGCCCGCCCGCTGCAGCCGGATTCGGTCGGCCACTTCCGCGGCACGTGGGATCTGCCGATCGAACACATGTTCATCTGGTGGCATCTCCCCAACGGAAGCGTGGATACGGGCCTTGCGTCCCTCGCGCTGGGCCGCATGCTGCAGATGGAGTTGCAGAATCATCCGGAGTTGACCGAGCGCGTGGCCCGCGTGCACGCCTTTCGACCGATCCCGACGGGCGAAGCCCACTATCTGCTGATCACGCTTGCCCTCTCTGACGTGGGCGTGCCCGAACGCGTCCGGCCGGTCCTCGAGGAGGTCGTTGCCGAGGTGCTGAGTGACGAGGCGCTGCGGGCGGCGGCGCCGCTCTCGGTCACCATGATCCGGCACGAGATGGGATCGATGCAGCAGGTTCGCCAGATGCGGCAGGCGCGCAACCGGCAACTGCGGGAGTACGCGGAGATCAACGCCCTGCAGCCGCGCTGGTCGCTGGCGTACGCTACCAATGCGAGCTTCGAACAGACCGGCCGGGCGGTACGGCGCATGGACGCGGAGGATGTACTCATTCTCGGCCGCGCGCTGCGCGAGAGTCCGATGGGGATGCTGACGTTGACGGTGCGGGAAGAGCGCACTCGCGCTGCCGAGCCGCCGAGTAGTGAGGGGCCATGAAGAAAGGCACGGAGGCACGAAGGGAAAGTGACGAAGTGACTGAGTGACGGAGTGACTGAGTGAGCGACACACGTGCCGAAAGCGTCCTGCTCGCCGGGTGCCACGGCCAGCGAGCGCAGCGAGTCGGCCGTGTCAGATGGAAGGACAGTCGCCGGACCGAAGTACTACGCCCAGTCACCAGCAGAGTGTCCCGGCAAGTGGGCGCGCTGTGGACGTCCCGCGCGCCAAAACCGCCCAGTACGCAGAACGCATTCTGCGCGCCCCCTGGGTCCCCGCTTTCGCGGGGACGACGCGCACCGGCAGTCCCGCGCACGCGCTCCGGCAGTCCCGCGTCCCCCGCCTCGTCAGCCCCGCGGCGAAGATCTCCAGGGAGAGGGCCTCCACGCAGACGCGCCCCACGGCGGCGGACCGAAGAAGCAAACTCCCGGCCGCCCCGGAAGCCGGCCCCCGGTGAACCGGTTCCGGAGCACGGCCGCGTTCAAGCCCCGCGGGTCTATCCAGCTGCGCTTCTACCTGCGCTTCTGCCGGCGCCTCTGCCTGCGGGCTTCGGCTGGTCCTTCCCCGGTGTCCCGATCCTCTTCTCGATCATGAACCCACGGACCTCTTCCATAGTCTGCCAGAAGGTCGAAAAATCCTCCGGCCAGATCCGGAGCGAGATGCGGCGGAAGGTGCCGTCATTCTGCGGCACGCCTTCGACGACTTTCAGATACGGACGACCGTTTTTCGCTGTGCAGATCTGGACGGCGTACTTCCGTGCACTCTCCGATCCGGACGCCGAGTCGAACGCCCACGTTCTAACCGCTCGAGCCGGATCGGCCCTGCGCTGATCGGCGGACTGCGAGTTGGACCGTATCGCCCCGGCCGTGGCGCCACGCGATGAACCTGTTGCTGTCATGGTATCTACCTCCCGTGAAGTCTTTCGCGGCCGCCCGGCGCCCCGTTCGCCGCCCCCGTTATTGGCGTGCGATCAGCCGACCTGCCGTGGCCGCACTATCCAAAAATATACCAAACACTGCTCCGGAGGCAACTCGGATCCTGCTTTTATTCTTCACTTTTCTGCTTTCCGTTCCGGGGCTCGCGAATGAGCCCCGCAGCGGTATGATCGCAGCGTGTTTGAGAACGAGGACTCTCAGCTTGATCTGGAGACCCCCCGCGGGCCTGACGCGCCTTACGGGGCCCTTGAGATCGGACCGCCCGCGACACTGCTGGAACGCTGGCCCCGGGAGCGCCCGCTGGTCCTGCTCCACTCCGCCCGGCCCCACCCGCGCTGGGCGCGGTGGTCACTGGCGGCGGAACCGGCGGGATTTCTGACGCTCGAGAGTGACGGGCAGTGGCGGACCCACGGCCAGTTGCCCACCGCCGCCGCCGCCTTCAACGGCCGCGTCGCCGTGCCGACCGGAGGTCTGGCCGCAGATCTGGCCGCAGATCTGGTCGATGACCTGGCCGCCCTGCCCGGTTTCGGCCGGATCGAAGCCGCCGGCGCCGAGGAGGAGGTGCCCCGAGGCGCCGGCTGGGCGTGCGTGTTGAGCTACGATCTCGGCCGGCACCTCGAGCCGGCGGCCCAGCTTCCCGAAGGCGACGCCGCGCGGTCGCGGGATGACCGCCGCTGGCCGCTCATCGCCCTGGCGTGGTGCCCCGAGGTCCTGGTCTACGACCATGAACCCGGCCTCTGGCGGCGGTACGGTCGGTCGGGCCGCTTCACCCGGCTTCTGGATTCGCTCTTGCAACCGCTGAACGCAGTTGGAGAAGGGGAAGGAGAAGGAGAAGCGGGGCTGCGCATCGGCGCGCTCCAGAGCTCCTTCGCCCCCGAAGCGTATCGCAGCGCGGTGGACCGCGCGGTGGCGTACATCGGCGCGGGGGACGTCTTTCAGGTCAACCTGACCCAGCGGTTCAGCGCCTCCTTCGACGGATCCATTCGTGAGCTTGCCCGACGCGCCTTTGACAGCGCCGAGCCGCACTACGGCGCGATGATCGATCTTCCCGATGGTCGCGGGGTGATTTCGATGAGCCCGGAACTCTTTCTCGAGGTGAATCCGCGCGGGCGGGCCGTGGTCACCCGGCCGATCAAGGGCACCCGTCCCGGCAGGGCCGATCCCGCGGAGCTGGAGCACTCAGAGAAGGATCGCGCCGAGCTGACGATGATTACCGACCTGATGCGGAACGATCTCGGCCGCGTCTGCCGGCTCGGCAGTGTTAAGGTTCCCGAACCGCGCGCGATCGAGCGGCACCCGACGGTCCTGCACGGCGTGAGTACCGTGACCGGCCAGCTGCGCGATGAGGTCACGATGGTGGACCTGCTCTGCGCGACGTTTCCGGGCGGATCGATTACGGGAGCGCCGAAGATCCGCGCCATGCAGATCATCGATGAACTGGAGCCCATCCGCCGCGGCGCGTACTGCGGGTCGATCGGCTGGATCGGCGCCGACGGCGCCGCCCGGCTCAATATCGCGATCCGCACCATGCTGTTCACGGGCTCGCGCCCGCCGGATCGTTGGGATCGCCTGCAGGGCGTCCTTGACTACGGCGCCGGCGGCGGCATCG
>SLDM01000261.1 GCA_007125255.1 Phycisphaerales bacterium | reverse complement strand
GTCTGAATCCACGTTTGGCGAGTACATGTAAACCGCGACCCAGGTCTCCGAGTACCGTCCGGTGAGCTCGGCGGCGGTTTCAAAGAGCCGCTGACGCGCGGGAATCCGGTCCTCACCACCGTTGCCGGCGGTCGCGTCGGCCGCATCGTTCGGCGTCACGCTCAGCCGGCGCACCAGCCCGGACTGGCTGCCGGCGAGGCGCTTGAGCATCTGCTCGTACCGGTCGGTCGCGGATTCAAGACCGGAGATCGCCTCTTCGGAAATCGTTTCGCCCTGGCGGCGGGCTGCCCGGGTAATCTGCCGCAGACCGCGCACGCCGGGCAGCCGCTCAACACAGCCGAGGCCCGCGTACGGACGGGAGGCGATGAACACCAGGCGCTGACAGGTCGTGCGATCCACATCGAGGAAACGGGCCAGACCGCTGGCATTGCGGTCTTCACGGGGCAGTCCGGCCAGGAAACCACGAAAGGATTCATGCAGTCGCCGGGTCGCGCGATCTGCGAGCTGCATCTCATCGTGGCCGAGGGGCTCGGTGTGCTGGGAGGCGGAAAGTGCGGACATGCTTCCCGGCATGGTATGAATAATCGGGGCGTTTGGCCCGCATGTCGGAAGTGGAGATGGTTCCAATGGATTCATCATGGTCGCCCGCAGAGCTTGCATCGAGGCCTCTCGTTTTTTCTGACCCTCCCGGTTGACACGGTCCAACTCGAGGCCCATACTGTTCTGAACAGCCTAGCACATATTCTAGCACAGATCTGGCTTCGGGGCGGGATTGAAGATTCTTTTTCCAAGTCACTTATGCGAAGAGCAAGGAGAGAAAACATGCGTACCCTGATGTCCGCAGCGGCCCTCCTGGGCATGACCTCGATCGCCGGCGCGAACGGCCTTTCATCCACCGTCACCTTCGACGACGGCCTCGAAGGCTGGCAAGCCAGCGGCCCCACCAGCATTTTCGACTCCGGAGGCAACCCGGGTGCCTTTGCGCAGACCACGGCGACGGATACCTTCGGACTGACCTGGTCGACCACCTCGAATCAGAACTTTCTCGGCGACTTCTCGAAGTACGCTTCCGTCACGGTCAGCATCGACTTCAAGGTCGACTCGATCAACATGCTGGGCAACGAAGTTCCGCGCGACCTCGTGGTCGACTTCCGCAACAGCAGCCTGGCCCAGGGCGGCCTGCCCTGGACGTCGGTCTGGTACAACCTCGGCACCCTTCAGGGCGGCCAGGACTGGACGACCTACTCCATCACGTTTGACCCGAACGCCGAGTTGAAGCCCGAGGGCTGGGGCGGTTACGGCGCCGAGGATCCGGACACCTTCGAGCCGATCCTGCCCGAAGGCGTCACCTTCGCCGACGTGCTCACCAATGTGGATGAGCTGGCCTTCACCACGTTCGTGCCCGGCTTTTTCTACGGCTTCACCAACTTCGACGTCGGTGTGGACAACATCAGTATCGAAGCCACCCCGATTCCGGCCCCCGCCGGGCTGGCGCTCCTGGCGGGACTCGGCTTCGCCGGCCGCCGGCGCCGCCACGCCTGAGAAGCTTCCCCCATGCCCCCCCACACCGCCGCACTTCTCCATCCCGGAGAGTGCGGCTTTTTTTCGGCCCTGCGCCCAAGGCACCACCAGCATCCGGCTCACCTTCTCCCGGGCCGGTGGCGGAACTTCACCCCCCAAATTCGTTTTTCCCGGACGGATCACTGGCCCTACCCGATTTTTGGCGCACAATGTTCAGAACAGTTTAGAACAGACTGCACCCGGGATCGTCCAACCCGCGACGCGACGGGATGAGCCCATCAAGCACCAACCATAGAAGAGAGGTTCCTCATGAAGAGCGCACGACTTGTTGCAACCGGCCTGGCGACTATCCTGGCATCCGGCCTGGCATCCGGCCTGGCATCCGGCCTGGCGAGCACCGCCCTTGCCGGCACGGAGATGACGGTCATTACCTTCGACAACGGCTGGGAGGGGTGGAACGGCACCCAGGGTCCGGGCGGCACCTCCCAGATCATCCAGACCGGCGGGAATCCCGGCCCGCACGCCCACACGGTGTTCAACAACTTCGGCATCGAATGGTGGACCAACACCAACCAGAACTTCCTCGGCGACCTGACCCGGTATGAGCAGGTCACCATCAGCATGGACGTCAAGGTCGAAGGGATCTGGTTCTTCTTCTCCCCCGTCAGCCGCAACCTCATCCTCGACCTGCGCAGCTTTGCACTGTCGGATGATTTCTATCCGTGGACCAGCGTCTGGTTCAACCTTGGCCCCATGTCCGCCAATCCCAACTGGGTCACCTACAGCGTGACGTTTGATCCGAACGCGAAGGACCTGCCCGACGGTTGGGGCGGATATGGCGACGAGACTCCCCAGGCCGAGCCGATTCTGCCTGCACATCTCAACTTCAACGACATCACGGCCGCGGTGGAGGAGATGGCGTTCTCGACCTACGAGCCGGGTTTCCTCTACGGCTTCACCGACTTCGACATTCGCATCGACAACATTCGGATCGAAGGTACGCTGCCCGAAACCGGGCCGGTGGGCGATCTGAATGACGACGGCGTGGTCAACGTCTTCGACCTGCTGATCCTCCTTGAGGCGTGGGGCGCGTGCCCCAACCGCGGCAACTGCCCCGCCGACCTCAATGGGGACGGTTCCGTCAACGTCTTCGATCTGCTGATGCTCCTCGAGAGCTGGGGCTGATCGCACCTTTTCTTGCCGGAACGGACCGGTCCGTTCTCGACTCAATTCCCTGCCCCCCACACCAGTCGCGTTTCCGCCCCGTGCGGAAGCGCGGCTTTGTTTTTAGGGGCTTCAGGAATCTGTGTGGGCCGTCCTCGGTGGCCAGCACGGCGGCGTCGTCCCGACATCGTCATT
>SLDM01000065.1 GCA_007125255.1 Phycisphaerales bacterium | reverse complement strand
GGTCATTCTCAACCCCTTCCCTTGGTCACTTCCTCTGGTCGTCGTGCTTAGGTCCGATGGTCGTTGTTCCACCCGGCACGGCCGACTCGCTTCGCTCGCTGGCCGTGGCACCCTTCGTCACTCCGTCACTCCGCTGCTCCGTCCTGTCCCATTCAATATCCTTGGCGCACATGACGCTCCTGTAGCGCACTTGCGTGCCGACTTAAAGCTATGATCCGCCCCTCCGCCCCTCCTCCACTTCGTCACTCCGTTACTCCGTTACTCCGTTACTCCGTTACTCCGTTACTTCGTTACTTGGCCATTTTCCATCATGTCCGCCTCGACTCAAGCCGGAAACGCCCCTGCCGAAGGTGTCGCATCGAACTGGTTCGGCATTCTGACCGTGGTGATCACCCTCATCGGCTGGTCGAGCATTCCGCTTTTTCTCAAGCACTTTTCACACCTGATCGACGCGTGGACGAGTAACGGCTGGCGGTACGGGTTCAGCGCCCTGATCTGGGCTCCGGTCCTAGTGTTTGCTCTCTTACGAAGGCGATTGCCCGCCGGATTGTGGCGGGCGGCCATCGTGCCGAGCATTGTCAATTCATGCGGCCAGGTCTGTTTTACCTGGGCGCACTACAAGATCGATCCCGGCCTGCTGAGCTTCGGACTGCGCAGCCAGATTCTCTTTGCGGCGCTCGGGGCGTTCCTGCTCTTTCCCTCCGAGCGGCCGGTGATTCGGACGCGCGGATTTCTGATCGGCATGGTGATCGTTCTTCTGGGCACCAGCGGTGCCGTCCTGCTCGGTGAGGAGCGCGTCGATGTCACCCATCTGGCCGGGATTGCCCTGGCCCTCGCCAGCGGCCTGCTCTTTGCGATGTACGGGCTGGCGATACGGCGCTATATGCATCGATTCAACTCCGTCATCGCCTTTGCCGCGATCAGTCAGTACACCGCCGCCGCGATGGTCATCCTGATGCTCTTCTTCGGCGATCGGGCGGGGCTGGCCGCCCTGGAGATGAGCGGCCGGCAGATCAGCTGGTTACTTCTCTCCGCGATCATCGGTATCGCCCTGGGCCACGTCTTCTACTACATCAGCATCGCGCGGCTCGGCGTGGCGGTGTCGGCCGGCGTGCTGCAGCTTCAGCCCTTCGGGGTCGCGGTCGCCTCGTACTTCCTCTTCGCCGAAGTGCTGAGCTCGGGCCAGTGGATCAGCGGCGGCGTGGCCGTGGGTGGCGCGATTCTCATGCTCGGGGTTCAGCGTTTGGTCACCCGGAAACGCACTGATGAGGGCCTCGCGCTGGCCGAAGGCAAGTCCGGGGTCTGAGGCGAACCCGCCGGAGCTGCGCGGTGACCGGTCTTCCTCGTCGGGCGGATGGATCGGCTCCGGAACGGCCGCCGGATGCTGGTCCTCCCGGGAATCAAGGCGTCCGAATGCTTCGATCCGCTCCGCGGCGATCGGCGCGAGCTTCGCATCCAGGCGTTCGAGCACCAGCCGCGACGTGGCGGCATCGCCGATGAAGCCGATCCGGATCCGGATCTGGGTGACAACCGGGCTTCTCCGCACGATCCGAAAGCGAATCTCCGGTCCGCCCGGTTCGCGGGCCATGAGGTACCAGTTGCCCGGATTCTGCTTCTTGACCGTCTGCACTTCAATCTGCAGCTTGTCGCAGAGCTCATGGATCGCCCCCCAGGTCTCTTCCATGGTGGTCAGACGGGCAGCCCGAAGCTCTCCGTTGACCCACGCCCCGGTGCCCGCACGGGCCGCGGAGATCCCCGCGGACGCGACAATGAGCGGAGCGGCGCAGCCTTGCATCAGGCAGACGATCAGGAGAAGAGGGAGAAGGGAGAGAGAGCGGGAGCGCATGGTGGTCATGCGAACATCCTATTGAGCCGCGCCATCCGATTTCAAAGACCTGATCCGGTTTCAAGCGATTCGCCCACGACGAACCGGGAGCCATCAGCCCCAGGCATCAAGCAACGTGAGCAGATCGAAGACGTCGACGGCGCCGTTACCGGTCAGATCGGCGGGGCACTCCCGGTCCGGCGGACAGGCGCCCCATTGATCCAGAAGAATCAGCAGATCAAAGACATTGACCACGCCATCACCATTGAGATCCGGATCCGGCTCTGGGTCGACCGTTCCGATCGGCGTGACCGTGAGATCCCCCGCAATGCGGACCCGGGTAATCGTGACCGTCTGCGTTCCGATAAAGCCGCCGAGATCGATCGTGGCCGTTCCCAGGGTGACGTTCGTCACGTCCAGCAATCCGAACCCATCGGCATCGAGTTCGACGCGCAGATTCGCCGCGATCGTCGGCGGTTCCGGCGGCTCGGGAAAGACGAAAGCGCCGTCGGCAAGAACCAGCGGGGCCGGTCCGTCCACACTGTCGCCGAAGGAACTCTCCTCCTCCGGAACCTCGTCCGTGACATCAATCCCGGTGAACGGAAAACCCTGCCAGCTTACGTCCACCTCGACCAGGGTCAGCTCGAAGAAGCCTTCGTACACGGCGGCATCGGGGGTGACCGAAGTCGGCGACGTCCAGAAGACATCCTCGCCGGTCGTCTCGACGTCGAATGACCAGGTTGTCGGGACCTCCGCCGCGGCGCCGGGGGAGAGGAGAACCGCGCCGGCAATGGCTGAGAACAGCGCGCCGGTGAAGCGGGGAAGATGGCGGGGGCTGGGCATGATTCGTCTCCGGGGGCCTGAACCGGTATGGCCTGGTTTGAACGTACTTTGCTCCTGCGACCGGGTCAAGGAAGAATTGGTTGAAAGGCGCGGAGGCACGGAGGGGAAGTAACTTCGTCACTCCGTCACTCCGTCACTTCGTCACTTTCTTTCCCTCCGTGCCTCCCCCTACACTTCCCCCATGACCGAGATGACACCTGAGCGATGGCGCGC
>SLDM01000506.1 GCA_007125255.1 Phycisphaerales bacterium | reverse complement strand
TCGTGCGATATGGCAGGCAGCTTCGCACTGCCTCGGGATTGACCGGCTTGGCGCGCGATTCCCAGTCATCGATCGTGGTCATTGATGGTGGTCATCGATGGTGGACGTCGTTGGCGCGGGATTTCTCTGAAGCGCAGGACTCATCGAAAGAACAACGGAGCCGGCCGTGCCGGAATTGCCCGAAGTTGAACATCTCCGCCGATCTCTGGAACCGGCCCTGCTCGGCGCGAAGATCCTGCGCGCCGCGGTTCTCCGCGACGATATGGTGCATCCGGGGGAGCCGAACTCGAGAGGAGCAGAAGAGAGACCCTCACGAAGCCCCTCCATGACCGCCGGTCTTCTCCGCGGCGATTCAATCGACCGGCTCGAACGCCGCGGCAAGCAGCTCGCCATCATCGGCCGCTCGGGCCGGGTTGTTTGCATCCATCTCGGAATGTCCGGGCAGTTGCGGCACGTCGATGGCGGCAGGCGAATTGAACCGAATTCTCACATACACGTGCGCTGGTGGCTGGAGCGGAGCGCCGGAGAGAAGGGGCGGCTGATCTTCCGCGACCCGCGGCGATTCGGCGGTGTATGGACCTATCCCGATCGATCCGCACTGGAGGCTCATCGATGGAGCCGGCTCGGGCCGGATGCTCTCTCGGTCAGCCGGGGCGAGCTGGTCAGCGCCCTCGGCGGCACCTCCCGGCCCGTCAAGGCGGCTCTTCTGGATCAGGCGCTCATCGCGGGACTGGGCAACATCTACGTCGACGAGGCGCTCTTTCGGTCTGGAGTTCATCCCGCCACCCCTGCCGATGCCCTCGATCCCCGCCAGGTTGCCGAACTGCAGCGATCGATCCGGGTCATTCTCAGGCGAGCGATCAAGGCCGGGGGGACGACGCTGCGCGACTACACCGACGGCTCCGGCCGGGCCGGACGATTCGCCGTAGACCATGCGGTTTACGGGAGAGCCGGCCGCCCCTGCCTTCAGTGCGGCTCGGTGCTGATTCGGTCGCTGATCGGTCAACGGACGACGGTCAATTGCCCATCCTGCCAGCCGCCGGCACTGGCCGGAACCACGGGCCAGAACCACGGGGCGAACCCACCGGTTACCCACGACCCGGATGAGCAGAGCACGAACCACGTTCGGCGATCCGCCGGCAGAAGGGTCGGCAGATCGAGTGGATCGCTCCCAACACCCTATAGGAAATGATTAATTCTCTCCTCTTAGTTAAAGCGTTGACGAAATGTGGATAAACCAGAGCGTATCCCAGAAGTTACTGCGAAATATGGGTTTATATCAACCACTTCTTGTGAACAACCTGTCAGTCGTGTGTCGGCAGCTTGCTGGCGGTGACGGACCGGACCTGGCACATCGAACAAGAGCGAAAACGACCTCTTCTCAGCCGGGTTGCGCGGGCCCGGGGCCGACAGCAGCCGGTCAGAAGATGACAAGTTATCCACAGTCCGGTGGCGCGCTGGAAATCGGCGGCGTGCGCCGGACTTGGGGCCGAAGGAAGCTGATTCCGGAACTGGGCGCCCGGGGCCGGTTCCCAAACTGCCCGGCCTCCCGGGGAGGCGTCGGGATCAGGATTCAGAACCGGTCGGCTGTTTGGTTGTCTCGCGTGACCGCAGGCGGCTCTGCAGCTGGGTGACATCGTGACGGAGCGAGGGATCATCGGCCTGTTTGGTATCAATCGACTTGACCGCATGCATGACGGTGGTGTGATCCCGTCCGCCGAAGTAGCTGCCAATCTCTTCAAGTGAGTGACGGGTGTACTGGCGGGCGAGCCACATGCCGACCTGTCGCGGGCCGGCGATCGACTTCTGGCGCCGCTTGGAGAGCAGATCGGAGAGCTTGACGCCGTAGTACCGGCTGATCTCGTCCATGATCTGGTGGATGGGTGGATCGCGTTGTTCGTTCTGGACGACCCCGAACTCCTCCAGGACTTCCTTCGCCAGCTCAAGATCGATCGGCCGTTCCTGGATGCTGGCCACGTGCTGCAGTGACTTCAGGCGACCTTCGAGTTCTCGAATATTCGTGTCGATTCGGGCGGAGATGTAGCTGGCGACTTCATCGGAGAGCTGAAGACCGTGCAACTTGGCTTTCGTCTTCAGAATGGCGACGCGCGTCTCGAAGCTCGGCTTCAGGATCGAAGCGACCAGGCCGCTGTTGAACCGGCTGGACAGTCGCTCTTCGAGATCGGGAATCTGATCCGGCGGGGCGTCCGAGCTGAGTACGAGCTGTTTGCCCGCCTGGTAGAGCGCGTTGAAGGTGTGAAAAAACTCCTCCTGCGTCTGGCCGCGCTTCGACAGATCATGGATGTCATCGATGACGAGCATGTCCACGTTGCGGAACCGATGACGGAACTCGCGCATGTTGCCTTCCTGCACCGCCTCCATGAACTGCGTCATGAAGCCATCACACGAGATGTAGTAGATCCGCATCGGGTTGTGCAGGGACATGGCTTGCTGGCAGATCGCCTGCAGGAGATGCGTTTTGCCGAGTCCGTGACCGCCGTAGATGAAAAACGGGTTGTACGCCCGGCCGGGTTTTCGCGCCACGGCATTGGCAGCGGCGTGGGCGAGCTGGTTGTTGGGGCCGACGACGAACTGGTCGAAGGTGTAATCCGGCGAGAGGATCATCTCTTCGTCCGGATTCAACGTGGTGACCCCGACATCGCGCCGCGGCCCGTGCGATGGAACGGTTTCGACTTCATCGTCACCGATGAAGCGCACGAAGATCATGTGTCCGGTTGCCTCGCGGGCTGCTTCACTGAACGATTGCACACAGTGGCGCTGCAGATACTTCAGTTGCACCTGCTCATGCACGAGCAGTCGCAGGGTTCCCCCGTTGAGGTCGATCGGTTCGATGTCGTCGAACCAGTGCCGACAGAGACTCGGCG
>SLDM01000171.1 GCA_007125255.1 Phycisphaerales bacterium | reverse complement strand
GTCTGCGAAGGCACGTTCAGCCTCACCGGCGCGAACGCGGATCATCGCTACAACATGCGCTCTCAGGACGTCGCGGTCGTGGCGGCACGACTTGCCGCGTCGGTTCTCAGCAATCCGAGCCAGTCCCTGCGCCAGGCGCTCGCCGCGTTCGACCAGATCGACCTGGAAACACCGTTCATCGATCAGATGACCGCTGATCTTCAGCGCCATCGTGGCCGCAGCGCGGTCGTGGTGGGGGACAACCAGCCGCCGGTCGTGCACTGGCTGGCCCACCTGATCAACGAAGCACTGGAGAACGTCGGCGAAACGGTTCGCTATACCGCGCGAGAGAACGACATTTCGCATTTCGCCGCCCTTCGCGAACTCTCGGGGAAACTGGAGGCGGGCGAGGTCGACACGCTGCTCGTGATCGGCGGCAACCCCGTCTACAACGCGCCGGCAAACCTCGAATTCGCGGCGAAAGTCGACCAGCTCAAGGAAGCCGGCGGGCACCTCGTGCACCTCAGCGACTACGTGGATGAGACCAGCCGCAAAGCGACCTGGCATATCAACCGGGCCCACTTCCTCGAAGCGTGGGGCGACGGCCGCGCGTACGACGGCACGGTCTGCATTTCCCAGCCGTTGATCGAGCCGCTCTTTGACGGCAGGAGTGCCGTGGAACTGCTCGCGTTCCTGGCCGGGGATGATTCGCCCGATGGCCACGACATCGTGCGCCAGACGTTCCGGGAGATGACCGGGCTTACTGATTACGAACGGGCGTGGCGCCGGGCGGTCCACGACGGGGTGCTCTCCGGAAGCGCGCTGGCGACCGAACGCCCCACCGTCCGCCGGGGCGAACTTGATTCGGAACTGAACCGGTGGCGGGACGCGTGGACTCCGGCCCCGAGTGACGGGGCGGAGATCATCTTTGTCCGCGACCACAAGCTTCATGACGGCCGGTTCGCGAACAACGGCTGGCTGCAGGAGTTGCCCGATCCGCTGACGAAGCTCACCTGGGACAACGCGGCGGTCATGAACCCCGCCATGGCGAAGCGCCTGAACGCGAAGACCGGCGATATGGTTCGCATCACCGTGGATGATCGCGAACTCGAGGCGGCGGTCATGGAACTGCCCGGCCACGGCCGGCAGTCGATCACGCTCTCGGTCGGCTACGGCCGGGACTTCGGCGGCCGGATCGCGACGGGGGCCGGCTTCAACGCGAACGAGCTTCGCCACAGCGAGCGGGCGGGCTACGTCAATGCGAGCGTGTCGAAGATTCGCGGCTCCTACAAGCTGGCCACGACGCAGCTCCACCATGCCTTCGATTCCGTCGGCGGCCGCGGTAAACAGGAGCGTCTGCCGAGCATCTTCCGCGAAGCGACGCGCGACGAGTACCTGAACCAGCCGCAGTTCGTGAACCAGGCCCAGGGCCTCCATGTGCCGCACCGCCTGTCGCTGTGGGAGGAGAACCTGCCCTTCCACCGTCAGGGGGGATACAAGGGAGCCGAGTACGCCTGGGCGATGTCGATCGATCTCTCCGCGTGCGTCGGCTGCGGCGCCTGCGTGGTGGCGTGCCAGGCGGAAAACAACATTCCGATCGTCGGCAAGGAGCAGGTGCTCACCGGCCGGGAGATGCACTGGATCCGCATCGACCGGTATTTCCGCGTGGATGACACGAGCCGCCCCGATGCGGAAGAGAACCCCGATGCGATCTGCTTCCAGCCGGTCACCTGCATGCACTGCGAGAACGCGCCGTGTGAACAGGTCTGCCCGGTGGCGGCGACGGTGCACGATGAAGACGGCCTGAACGTGATGGTGTACAACCGCTGCATCGGCACGCGGTACTGCTCCAACAACTGCCCGTACAAGGTGCGCCGCTTCAACTACTTCGATTACCACCGCCGCAAGCCCTACCGCGAGATCGGCTACGCCCACGTGGACCGTGAGTACTTCACCACGCCGCAGGCCGCGGCCCATCCGATCGAACAGATGCAGTTCAACCCCGAGGTCACCATCCGCGTTCGCGGCGTGATGGAGAAGTGCACCTTCTGCGTCCAGCGGATCTCGATTGCGAAGATCGATGCCCGGAACAAGCGGCGCCGTGAGCGCCGGCCGGACGAAAAGATCACCGAGCGCATCGCCGTTGAGGACGGCAGCTTTACCACCGCCTGCGCCCAGGCGTGCCCGGCGAAGGCGATCGAGTTCGGCGACCTGCTGGATGAGAACAGTCGCGTCGTCCAGAATCACCGTCACGAACGCGGCTACGAACTGCTCGAGGAATTCAACACCAAGCCGCGTTTGAAGTATCTCGGCAAGCTGCGGAACCCGCGGCAGGGCACGGAAGTCGCGGCGTCCATTACGAGCTCTGAATCGGAGGCGAAGTCTAACGCATGAGCACCATCGTCGTTGACAACACGTTCGATGATCCGTTGCGACGGGCGCCGCTGGTGCTCAACCACGACCGCTTCGATACGGTCACGGAAGAAGTCTGCCGGGTCAACGAAGAAACCCACCCGCCCCTGGCGTGGTACATCACCTTCGGCATCTCGATCTTCCTGTTCGGCATTCTGGGCGTGACGGTGCTCTATCTCCTCGCCACCGGCGTCGGCGTCTGGGGCAACAACGCGCCGGTCATGTGGGGCTTTCCGATCGTGAACTTTGTGTTCTGGGTCGGAATCGGACACGCGGGAACGCTGATCTCTGCGATCCTGTTCCTCTTCCGCCAGAAGTGGCGTACCGCGATCAACCGCTTCGCCGAAGCGATGACGATCTTCGCCGTCATGTGCGCGGGGCTCTTTCCCGCGATTCACGTCGGCCGCATCTGGGTCATCTGGTGGGTCTTCCCGATTCCGAACCAGATGGCGATGTGGCCGCAGTTCCGCTCTCCGCTGCTGTGGGACGTCTTTGC
>SLDM01000345.1 GCA_007125255.1 Phycisphaerales bacterium | reverse complement strand
CGCTTCCACACCCCCGAGCGCCTGCTGGATCCAGAGCCGAGCCCCCTCCTCCCACTCCCACCCACACAGATTCCCGAAGACCCTTGAACTGAAGAAGGTGCGCGGCGCGGAGGCCCCGGAGCTTGTGATCACCGGGCGGTCACCCGGCCGTCACCCAGCCATACCGGCCCACTGCCATCGAGCTCGACGCGGCTTGACCCGGAGATTGCCGGAAGCCCTTACTGCCGATCGTCCTTCTCCGGCTGATCAGGCTGATCACGCTCCGAGGTCGTGGCGGCGGTCTCCACCCGAGTCGGCGGCATGGGAGCGAGCGTGCCGGGCACGAGACCGGGATACCAGATTTCCTCCGGATCCTGACCGTCACATGCCTGCCGCATCAGCAGGTACACGTGGGTGGCCGCGCTGAAGAAATACGACACCACGTAGGCGGCGATGAGCGCGACGACGATCGACTGCCAGAAACCGATGAACCACGCTGCCGTCGCGGTATGCCAGTTCGGGTAGATATCCCCCGCGACGACCGGCGCGAGATCGAACATGTCGAACTCGACCGCGGCGCTCATCGCCGCACTTCCCGTCAACGTGCCGAAAAGTCCGCCGGTGATGTTGAGCATGGTCACGGCAAAGAGGCTGACCACCAGATACCCCAGGGCGAGGCCGATGACGGCCATGATGCCGTAGCCGACCAGATGCAGGGGACGTTGCAGAACGTAGGCGTACGCCCGCTGCTGAGCATCGGCGGCGTCGCAGTTTTCACAGGCAACCGCCGGCAGCAGCAGTCCGAACCCCAGGGCGTAGACGAGCAGCAGGAACGCGATCAGCAGTCCGATCAGAAGAAACAGTCCGTACAGAACCGCGCCGAGGATGTTAAGACCCGGCACGTTCATGATCACGCCGGGCAGTACGATCAGGGCCGCCAGCACCGCCGCGAGAACCAGCGGCAGCATGATCGCCAGGACGAGTCGCGGCCAGTGAACGAGTGAAAACTGCCACGCTTCGATCACGCGAAGCTTCTGCCGTCCGGAGATCTCGCACGCCGCCATGCGGCAGAGCGCCCCGCCGCCGACCGCCAGGACCAGCAGGGCAAAGGTGCCGTAGAACAGGGTGAACAGCAGATGGTGGTGCCACAGCGCGCGGGGCAGGTCGACAAAGGTCTGCTTGAACCCCTCGAAGATCTCGACCGGTTGCAGGAAGAGCACGCCGCGCACAATCCGTACGGTCTGTCCGCCGACGTGGCGCGTCACGGCTTCGAAGGAGCCGCGCGGTCGCACCTCGTCGATGGCGGCCACCGTCGCGCGAAATCTCTGGTCGGCCCGGTCCAGCTGGATGTCCCCCAGATCCGTGTCGCGCTGCTGGCGGTAGCCCTGCTGCACCATGCGCAGCACCTCCCCGGCATCGAGCAGCGCCCAGTCCGAGGGCTCGCCTTCGGGCTGATCTTCGGTGGCCACGTACCGCCGGACCGCGGTTCGCAACTGGGGCTGGGCGGCGCTGCGCTCATTGACCGTCAACGTCCCGTACGTGATGCCCGCGGGATGGGCCCGTGCCTCGGTCGCGCCGTCCCAGGTGCGCCCCACCGCGAGCAGCAGCAGGACCAGGAAGAAAGCGATCAGCATCCGCGGCGGCTGGAGGGCGGCGGGTACCGCCCGCAGGATGCGCGGGAAGCGTACCACCTGAGAAAAGTCAACGCCATCAATCACGATCCGCTTACGGGGGTCGGGCACGATCGGTCTCCCTGCTCAGAAACGCGTTCCGGGTCGGCCGCGCCGGGGTCGGTCGTGCGGCCCGTGGGAATGGATGCTACCAGCCGGGTGCAAAAGGTGCAGCGCTGTGGGTGCGGGAGGAGGAGGGTGGGAGATCCCGCGATGGTCGCGGCTGACCGAAACAGCGGCGCCGGCCGCGCGGCCGTGCTAACATCACCGTACAGACAGAATGACCCGAACCACCCCTGTTGAAGGAGAAAAGAGATGGCCTTTCAACTTCCCGATCTACCCTACGCCGCCAACGCCCTCGAACCGGTGATCGACGCCAGGACGATGGAGATTCATCACGGCAAGCATCACAACACCTACGTGACCAAGCTGAATGAAGCCGTCGATGGCACCGATCTGGCTTCCAGATCGATCGAAGAACTCTGTCGCGATCTGAAGAGCGTGCCGGAGAACAAGCGAACCGCGGTACGCAACAACGGCGGCGGCCACTTCAACCATTCGCTCTTCTGGACGATCATGGCGCCGAAGGGCAAGGGCGGCGGGGGAGAACCCTCCGGCGAGCTGGCCGAGGCGATCAAGAGCAGCATCGGCGCGTTCGACACGTTCAAGGAAGAGTTCGCCAACGCCGCGACGACCCGTTTCGGCTCCGGCTGGGCATGGCTCGGCGTGAAGGACAACGGCAAGGTCTGCGTCTGCTCGACCCCCAATCAGGATAACCCGCTCATGAAGGGATTCGTCGATTGTGAGTGCACGCCGATCCTCGGCCTGGATGTCTGGGAACACGCCTACTACCTCAACTACCAGAACCGCCGGCCCGACTACATCAAGTCGTGGTGGGACGTGGTGAACTGGTCGGCCGTGGCGGAACGGTTCGACGCCGCCCGCACCGCTGGCGCAACGGCGTAGAAATTAAACGGAGTAACGAAGTAACGAAGTAACGAAGTGACGGAGTGGGCGGTTGATCGGCCGGCCGCACGACGATCGCCCGAATGCCCCCCGCCTCCCCCTGCCGGCACCGATCGGTTGAGGGGGGGCGGGGGGATTCTGTTCTGTTACTTCGGCGCGGTTCCGATCCGGGGCCGGCACCGGGACTGGCACTGGAACTGGCGCCGGCACCGGCGCCGGCACCGGCGAGGCGTCGGGGGCGTGGCCCTCACTCGAGGGTCACGAAGCGATTT
>SLDM01000425.1 GCA_007125255.1 Phycisphaerales bacterium | reverse complement strand
TCGGTAAACAGGCCCAACTGCGGCTCGTGCGACTTCTTCGGCGCGGATGCGGTTCCGGCCGATGCCCGCGAGGCGTTTTCTTCCTGCACCGCGAGAGTTTCCAGCAGTTCCTGGGCTCGTTCGATGGTGCGCGGCGGCAGTCCCGCGATCTTCGCCACGTGAATCCCGTAGCTGCGATCGGTACGTCCCGGCACGATCCGGTGCAGGAAAATGATCTCATCGCCCCACTCACGCACCGCCACGTGCAGGTTCGTCACGTTCTCCAGCCGGTCGGCCAGGGTCGTCATCTCGTGGTAATGCGTGGCGAACAGCGTGCGCGGCCGCGCCGCGGCGAGCGTCTCCGCGATCGCCCACGCCAGCGACAGGCCGTCGAGCGTCGACGTGCCCCGGCCGATCTCATCGAGAATCACCAGCGAACGCTCCGTCGCGTGGTGCAGAATGTTGGCCGTCTCGGTCATCTCCACCATGAACGTGGACTGACCGGCATGGAGTTCATCCGACGCGCCGATGCGCGTGAAGATGCGATCGGTCAGCCCGATGGTGGCCCGCGCCGCCGGCACGTACGAGCCGGTGTGCGCCAGCAGCGTGATCAGCGCGACCTGGCGAATGTAGGTGGACTTGCCCGCCATGTTCGGCCCGGTGATCAGGGCGAGTGACGAGTGGCACGAAGGTGCCTCCGTACCCTCATGCGTTCCCTCATCCGCGCCCTCTTGCCTCAACTCCCCCCCACCTTCGTGCCTCCGTGCCTCCGTGCCTTCATGCCTCCCCAAAAAACAATCATTCGGCACGAACCGGTCACCCAGGGTGCGATCGAGCACCGGGTGCCGCCCGTCGCGGATCTCGAGCACCGGTTCATCGGTCAGTTCGGGGCGAACATAACTGAACCGGACGGCCACGCCGGCAAAATTGAGCAGCACATCCAGCTCCGCAATCAACTCGGCGTACGCGCCGAGCGCTTCGGCGTGGCCGGCGAGTTCCCGGCAGAGCCGCTCGAACAGCGTTTTCTCCCGTTCGATCGCGCGCGTCTCCGCGGTGAGGACCTTGTCCTCAAACTCCTTCAGCTCCGGCGTAATGTAGCGCTCCGCGTTCTTGAGCGTCTGTTTACGCGAAAACGTGGCCGGCACCTTGTCCCGGTGGGCGTGGGTGATCTCGATGTAGTAGCCGAAGACCTTGTTGTAGCCGACCTTCAGCGAGGGAATGCCCGAGGATTCGATGAGCGATCGCTGGTACCGCGCGAGCCACGAGTTTGCATCGCGCTGCAGTGAACGCGCTTCATCCAGTTCGGTATCCACGCCATCCCGGAACAGACCACCCTCCCGCAGGTGCGAGGGTGGCTCCTCCACACACTCCTCGATGATTCGTTCGGCGACCGGGGCAAGCCGACCCGCCAGTTCGAGCAGTTGATCGCATTGCAACGTGAACGCCGGTCTCGCTTTGAGCAGGTCGGCGACGGCCTCGATGCGGGCGGTGGAGCGGCCCAGCGCGACCAGGTCTCGCGGTGTCGCGCGGTTCATCGCCACCCGGCTGCCGATGCGGGCGACGTCCTGGACGCCGGCGATCTGTTCTGACAACCGATCGGCGGCATCGCGGTCGGCGATGAGTGCGGCGACGGTGTCCTGCCGCGCCTCGATGGCGGCGCGATCGCGCAGCGGGAAACACAGCCACTCGCGCAGCATTCTTTTGCCCATGGCCGTGCGGCACTGCTGGAGCGTGGCGAGCAGCGAGCCGGCGGCCTGTCCACTGCGCATGGTGCGTTCAATCTCAAGACTGCGCAGCGACGCGGCGTCGATCGTGACGTACCGACCGGTCGTTTCTCGCTTCGGCGGGCGCAGGTGCGACAGGCGGCCGCGTCCTTCACGCACTTCATCGTCCGGCGACTGCGTCTCCTGAAGGTACCCCAGCAGCGCGCCCGCGGCTCCGATCGCCGGGTCCGCATCGTCGAGCCCGAATCCGCTGAGCGTGGAGACGCCGAAGTGCCGGCAGACCCGCTCGTGCGCCTCGGCATCGCGGAAGGTCCAGCCGGGACGCGCGGTCAGGGCGCACCCGAGCGCCGTGCGGATCGCCTCCACGCGCGGCGGGACGGCGCCGTCGGCGGACTCCGCGTAGAGCAGTTCGGTCGGCCCGAGTCGGGCAATCTCATCGAGCAGCCCGTCCGCGGGCAGGTCGCGCAAGGTGAACCGGCCGGTGGAGAGTTCCGCAACGGCAAGCACCGCCGGTGAATCCTCGCCCACGCCGGTAAAGCGAATCGCGGCGACCTGGTTGGCGGCGGACTCATCGAGCAGATGTTCATCGATCAACGTGCCGGGGGTGATCACGCGCGTGACGGCCCGATCGACAACGCCTTTGGCTTCCTTCGGATCCTGAATCTGATCGCAGACCGCGACGCGGAAGCCCTGATCGATCAGCCTGCGCAGGTAGTTGTCAAGCGCGTGGTAGGGGAGGCCGGCCATGGGAATCCCGGCCGTGCGCTGGGTCAGCGTGAGGTTCAGCGCTTTGCTGACGGCGACGGCGTCATCGTCAAAAAGCTCATAAAAATCGCCCATCCGGAAGAGGAGCACACAGTCGGGGTACTGGCTCTTGAAGCGGCGAAACTGCCGCATGGCGGGCGTATCGCGCGGATCACGGGTGGGTTTGGACGCGACGGTCATACCGATAATTGTAGAGATTTCACGCTGCAAACGCAGAAGCCCACGTTCCGCGGAACTTCCGCAGAACATGGGCTTCATGGGGGACGTGGAGCAGAGGAGACTCGAACTCACAACCGCCTCGATGCGACCGAGGCGCTCTCCCAATTGAGCTACTGCCCCATGCGGTTGTCTGGCTCTGACCGTCACTCCGGCCCGGTTGCACCGGCGCCGATGCCGTCAGACGGACACGAATTGTCTGCAAC
>SLDM01000463.1 GCA_007125255.1 Phycisphaerales bacterium | reverse complement strand
GGTTGATCATGACCCTCATCGTGCTCGGCATTCCCCTGCTGGTCGTTGTCGTTGGCGTCACCATCTACAACCGGCTGCAGCGCCGGCGCATTGCCGCCGAATCGGCCTGGTCCGACATTGATGTGCAGCTCAAGCGCCGGCACGATCTCGTCCCGAACCTGGTCAATACCGTCAAGGGATACGCCGCCCACGAGAAGGAAACCCTCGACGCGGTCATCCAGGCCCGCAACTCCGCGGTCAACGCCGGGGATGTCAAGCAGCAGGCCGGCGCCGAGAACATGCTCACCCAGTCCCTGGGCAAGCTGTTCGCCCTCGCCGAAGCGTATCCCGACCTGAAGGCCAACCAGAACTTCATGCAACTCCAGGAGGAGCTGACCAGTACCGAGAACAAGATCGGCTTCGCCCGGCAGCACTTCAACCGGAACGTCGGACAGTACAATGAATCGCTGGCCGTCTTCCCCAACAACATCATCGCGGGTATGTTCAACTTCGAGAAACGTGAATTCTTTGAGATTGAAGATCCGGCTCACAAGGAAGTCCCGCAGGTTTCGTTCTGAATCTGACCTCGACGCGATGGTGAGCCAATGGCCAAGACCGATGCATCCACCGGTGTGATTCACACCGAATACCCCCGGCCCAAGGCGCTGCCCGCCAACGTCACGTTTGATGGCCTGATCCGCCGCAACAAGCGCCGCAGCGCTTTGCTCATGCTGGGGATGACGGCACTGCTCGTCGCCCTCGGCGCGGCGATCGGCGGATTGCTCGGCGCGATGGGCGGCGCGGGCACGGCGGATCACCGCGGCGACGCCATGTCGCTCTGGCCTTCGCTCCTGCTCGGCACCGCCGTCGCCCTGGTCCTGGCCGGGATCGGCTGCGCGTGGAGCTGGTTCAGCGGCTCAAAGGCCGTTCTCAGGATGAGCGGCGCGCGGAGAATCGAACACAAGGACGATCCCCAGCTCTTCAATGTCGTGGAAGAGCTGGCCATCGCGGCGGGCACGCCCCTGCCGGAGGTCTACCTGATCGACGATCCGTCGCTGAACGCCTTTGCCACCGGCCGGGATCCCCAGCACGCGGCGGTGGCGATCACGACGGGGCTGCGCCAGCACCTCTCGCGCGATGAGCTGGCCGGCGTGATGGCCCACGAGATCGCCCACATCCGGAACTACGATGTGCGGCTGATGATGCTGATGGCGACGATGGTCGGCCTGATCGTCTTTGCCGCCGATGCCTTTCGGCGGATGGTGTTCTACGGAGCGTTGATGGGCGGCCGCCGGGGCGGAATGCGATCGGGAGGCGGCGGTGGACGCGGTGGCGGTCAGGGGGCGGTGATCGCGATCATGTTTCTCATCGTGCTGGTGCTGTCGATCCTCGCGCCGATTTTCGCCATCATGATCCGCTTCGCCGTCAGCCGGCAGCGGGAGTACCTCGCCGATGCGAGCGCGGTGGAGTTGACCCGCTACCCGCAGGGGCTGATCGGGGCCCTGGAGAAGCTGGGCGGATGCCGCCAGACGCTGCAGGGCGCGAATCGCGCGACCGCGCACATGTTCATCGTCAACCCGCTGAAAGATGCGCTCAAGGGGCAGGGTCACAACTTGTCCAGCGCGTTTCGCACCCATCCGCCCCTGCAGGACCGGATCGCACGGCTTCGGGCATTGATTCACTGACGACGGTGGGGACCGGTTCGTGGAAATTCTGTTCATCATTCTGATATTCGGCGTCGTCGCGCTGGTCATCGCCGGGGTGATTCATCACCAACGGAAGGAGAGGGAACGCCGGGAGTCGCTGCAGGCCCTCGCGACCGAACTCGGCTGGTCGTTCTCCCCTCAGTACGACCGAAGTCACGACGACCTCTACGCCCACTTTGAGATATTCCGCCGCGGCCACGGCCGGGCGGCGTACAACACGCTCAGCGGACCTCTGGAGATCAAGGGGCGCCCCTACTCGGCCAAGCTGGGGGACTTCACCTACAAGGTGACCAGCGGCTCGGGAAAGAACCGGCGAACGAGCACGTACCATTTCAGCTACCTCATCGTGCATCTGCCCTTCGGCCAGGTGCCCGCCCTGATCATTCGTCGCGAGGGCCTCTTTGACCGTGTCGCCGGATTTTTCGGCTACGGCTCAATCAGCTTCGAATCCGCGGAGTTCAACCGGCGTTACTACGTCAACGGTGACGACAAGAAGTTCGCCTATGACGTGTTGCATCCGCGCATGATGGAGTTGCTCCTCCAGACCGAACCGCCGACGATCGACATCGAGCATGGCCGCATGTGCCTCAGCGATGGCCGGAGCCGCTGGTCTCCCGCGGAGTTTCACCGGCAGATCGACTGGATGCAGCGGTTCTTCGAGAACTGGCCGCAACACGTCAAGGCCGATCTGGAAGCTCGTGCCGGAAACCCTCTCGCCAGGGAAAATGGCTGAGAGTCCGGCGGGCCGCACTTCGTTCCCGATGACCGCCCCCCCCCGCCTCTGGTACATTTCCGTCCTCTCTCGTCGCCCCTTGCACCCGCGACTCTCCAGTTCACCCGCCGGCCCGCCTTATCCCGAGCCTCCACCGACTCCCCTCACCAACACATGGAAATCCTGGTTCCACTCCTCGTCCTCTTCGTCGTGCTGGCCGTGCCCGGCTTCTGGCTGATCGGCACGTACAACAAGTTTGCGCGGCTGCGGCAGCACATCCGCGAGAGCTGGTCGGGTATCGAGGTCGAGATGAAACGCCGGTACGACCTGATCCCCAACCTCATCAACACGGTCAAGGGGTACGCCAGTCACGAACGGGAGACACTGGAACAGATCGTTCGCCTGCGCAACAAGGCGCAGGCGAATCACGGCGAAGCATCGAGCCAGGCGGTCGATGAAACGGAACTCATGCTGGGGATGAAGAAACTCTTCGC
>SLDM01000202.1 GCA_007125255.1 Phycisphaerales bacterium | reverse complement strand
CTGCATGACCTGTTCCTGGTAGACCATGATGCCGTAGGTCTCGTCGGTGAACTGGTCGACGATCGGGTGAACTTTCGGGACGTCCTGCCGGCCGTGCTTGCGCAGGCAGTAGTCGGGGATGAGATCCATCGGGCCGGGCCGGAAGAGCGCGTTGGCGGCGATGAGATCTTCCAGACGGTCGGGCTTCATTTCCTGCAGCAGCTTGCGCATGCCGCCGGACTCAAACTGGAAAATCCCCGCCGTGTCCGCCCGCTGGAAGAGACCGAGCACGTTCGGATCGGTGTAATGCAGTCGTTCAAGATCGAGCGGGTGTGGCCCGCGGTCCGCTTCCGCGCGCGTGAAATCATCACCCCGTCCGACCGCGTCCCAGATCGCTTCTTCCGGCAGTGATTGCTTGATGAGGTCCTTGGCCCGCTCGATCGTGCTGAGCGTGCGCAGACCCAGAAAGTCCATCTTGAGCAGGCCGACTTTCTCACACGTCGGGCCGTCCCACTGCGTGACGATGTCGTCCGATCCGCTGGCTTTGCAGAGGGGGACGATGTTGTCCAGCGGTTGGGTGGCGATGACCGCGCCGGCGGCGTGGATTCCGGCGTGCCGCGCGTGGTTTTCCAGCGCCCGCGCAGTATCGATCACTTTCCGCGAAACCGGATTGCCCTCGTATTCCTGCTTGAAATCCGGATCCTTTTCGAGGGCCGCATCGAGCGTGATATTGAGTTCGTTCGGCACGAGGTTCGCGAGCCGCTGGCCGTCCCCGGGCGTGAGGCCCATGACGCGGGCGACGTCCTTGATCGCGGCCTTGGCCTTGAGCCGGCCGAAGGTGATGATCTGGGCCACGTGGCCGTACTTCTGCCGGACGTGTTCGATCACCTCCGCGCGGCCGTCCTGGCAGATGTCGATATCGATATCGGGGTATTCGCTGCGGTCGGGATCGGTGAAACGTTCGAACAGCAGCCCGTAGTGCACCGGACACGCATTGGAAAGTCCGAGCACGTACCCGACCATGGTGCCGACACCGGAGCCGCGGGCCGAGGCGGGGATGCCGTGCTGCCGCGCCCACTTGACGAAATCCCAGCAGATGAGGAAGTACGCGCTGATGAGCTTGTCCGCCAGGATCTTGAGCTCACGTTCGAGCCGCGCGCGGATCTCATCGGTGATGCCCTTCTCGCCGTACCGCCAGATCAGTCCCGCTTCGCAGAGTTCGCGCAAGGCCGCGTCGCAGTCATCCTTGAGCTGCGCCTGGTCGAGGTCGGGATTCTTCTCTGCGTCAAAGGGAAGCAGTTCATACCGGGCGCAGAACGCCTTGAACCACTCGGTGGAGCCGCGCGGGTGGGCTTCGACATCAGTGACATCATCATCGCCGGTTGCCTTTGCGCTCTCCTGCTTGACGACCTGCACGACCGGGGCGTGGTTGGCGGTGAAGTCCAGTTCGACGTTGCAGCGGGCCGCGATCTTCGCGGAGTTCTCCACCGCCTCGGGCAGATCGTCGAAGCGTTCCGCCATTTCCCCGGGGCTGGTGACGTAGAGCTTCTTCGGATAGTGGAGCCGGTTCTCTTCCTCCTTCAGCTTGCCCATCGAGATGCAGCAGAGCGAGTCGTGCGTATCCCAGTCCTCCGCCCGGAGAAAGTGAGCATCGTTGTCACAGACGAGCGGCAGATCGAGTTCCCGGGCGAGCTTCACCAGCAGAGGGTTGATGCGATCCTGCTCCGGCGTGTCGTGACGCTGCAGCTCGAGAAAGAACCGCGGCTCTCCCCGCTCATTGGGCTTGAACGTCCGGGCGTGCCACGTGGCCTCCTCGATCGCTTCCTTCCAGTGCTTGTCGTTGTTCGTCTGCACGTACTGCGTGAGGTAATGCGCGATCGAGCTTCCGAGGTGACCGTTGATGGCGATCAGGCCATCGCCCCACTGCGTGAGGGTGGACTTGTCCATGCGCGGCTTGTAGTAGAACCCCTCGCGGAACGCGTCGGAGGTGAGCTTGAGCAGGTGCTGCCAGCCGGTGTTGTTCTCGGCCAGGAGAACCAGGTGGAAACCGCCATCGGCGACACCGGTGGAGCGCTTGACGCGTCGATCCTCCGGGGCGACGTACGCCTCGATGCCGAGAATCGGCTTCACCCCGGCTTCCCGCGCCTTGGTGTAGAACTCGATCGCGCCGTACATGTTGCCGTGGTCGGTCATCGCCACGGCATCCATGCCGAGCTCCTTCACGCGGCTGATCAGCGCGGAGATCTTGTTCCCGCCGTCCAGAAGGGAGTACTCGGTGTGCAGGTGCAGATGTGCAAAAGCGGGCGTGGCAGCCATGCGCGATGTACCCCATATCTTGTGGTTCGGTCGGCAGTGAAGGGGGAGGAAAGCCCCAGATCATGCTCTACCGACATTGTAGTCGTTGTGCGGGGGGAGGAAATGAATTGACAGGTCATCCACAGGCCGCCGACAAGAGCTCACCCGCCGCTCACCACCGGCCGCAGGATAAGCATCGCCGCGTAGAAGTAGATCAGCAGCCCGGTGACGTCCACGAGAGTGGCGACGAACGGTGCGGAACTCGTCGCGGGATCGAGGTTCAACTTCCGCAGCAGGAAGGGAAGCATGCTGCCCGCCAGCGAGCCCCAAGTGACGACGCCGATCAGCGCGACGGCAACGGTGAGGGCGATCAGGGCATACTCCAACCCGTAGTCGTAGAAGCCGAGCCACTGCCAGAGGATCACGCGCACCAGCCCGATGATCGCGAGAAAAATGCCCAGCGTCAGGCCGACGAGGACTTCCCGTCGCATCACCCGCCACCAGTCCCGGAGCGTCACTTCGCCCACGGCCATGGCTCGTATGATCAAGCTTGTGGCTTGCGATCCGCTGTTGCCGCCACTGGAGATAATGAGCGGGATAAAGATGGCCAACACAATGACCGCCTCAAGCTGGCCTTCAAAGCGCTCCATCGCGGTGGCAGTGAGCATCTGGCCGAGGAAGAGAACGGCCAGCCAGCCGCCGCGCTTCTTGAACATCGTCCACAACGATGAATCCAGATACGGCTCGGTCAACGGCGCGACCGCCGCAGACTTGTGAATGTCTTCCGTGGTTTCCTCTTCCGCCACGTCCGCCACGTCGTCGAAGGTGACGATGCCGACGAGCACGTGGTCGCGGTCGACGACCGGGAGCACCGAGACGTCGTACCGATCCATCATGCGCACCGCTTCCTCGCGATCATCGCGCGCGTTCAGCCAGATCGCGCTGTCATCCATGATCGATTCCACCGTCGCGCCGGGATCGGCGAGCAGCAGTTCCCGGATGAGAATATCGTCGATCAGACGGCCACGATCATCGACCACGAAGAGAACGTGGACCGTTTCCGCCTCTTCGCCGCGCGTCCGGATGTACTCGAATGCCTGCTCGACCGTCCACTCCGGCCGCAGCGAGATGAACTCGGGCGTCATCAGGCGGCCGACGCTGTCCGGCGGGTAGTTCAGAATGACCTGCGTGCTGCGGCGTTCCTCCGGTCGCATCATGCTCAACAGTTGCGTCACGAGCTGGCCGGGCATTTCATCGAAGAGTTCCGCGCGGTCATCCGGCTCCATCTCGTTGAACATCTGCGCGAGCTGCTCGTTGGTCAGCTCTTCCGTCAGTTGATCCTGCAGATCGGAGGAGAGTTCCGTAAAGACCTCCGCCGCGATGTCGCGCGGCAGAATGCGGAAGGCCATGGCCCGCTGCTGCGACTCCAGCTCGACCAGCAACTCCGCCACTTCCGACGGATGCATGTCAACCAGCGCATCCCGCGCTTCAACGGTGCGTTTCTTGTCCAGCAGTTCCGCAATCTCCGCGGCCAGGAGCATGCTGACCTGGGGTTTGTCGCCATTGGACGCCATGGTGCCTCCCATCAATCGCGCAGGGGTGAAACAAGTTCACCAGCAGCATATCGGCGCGACACCATCTGTGTCACGCGCCACGTGGAACAGGCGCAAGATTCACACGTCGTAGACGCGGCGCAGGGTGCCGGCTTCGTGGCAGGCGCGCAGCGCCTCGGCCACGCGCGGATCAAGCTGCCGGCCGCGCTCGGCCAGCACCGCCTGAATCGCGCGATCGTACGACCACGCGTCCTTGTACGACCGATCGGCCAGCAGCGCATCGAGCATGTCCGCCGCGGCGGTGATGCGCGCTTCCAGGGGGATCATTTCGCCCGTGAGTCCATCCGGGTAGCCCGCGCCATCCCACGATTCGTGGTGCGATCGGGCAATGCGCGCCGCCCGGCTCGTGCCGGGCTTCTGCTGAAGCATCGCCTCGCCATGGGTCGTGTGCGACTGAATCAGCCGCCGCTCATCGTCGGTCAGCTCTTCGCGCTTGTTCAACACGTCAGCCGGCACGTGCAGTTTGCCGACATCGTGCAGCATCGCGTCGTAGCCGAGATCTTCCGCGTCGCTGTCGGTGAAGCCAAGCTCCAATGCGATCAGCTCGACGATCGCGCGAATGTGGTGCAGGTGACCGCCGACATCCGCATCGTGCTGCTCACTGGCCCGGGCGAACGCGAAGATCAGGTCGTGGTGGGCCGTGCGCTGCGGATCGGTGCGCGGCGTGCTCCGGCGATCCGGCTCCGCCGGGTTGTTCCGATCATCGAGGTTCATCCACGAACCTCTTCCGCGTCGTATTCCGGGGCGAGGGCGTCGCGCCAGCGCTCCAGCAGGCGCAGCGTCCGGCGGACACCGTCCCTCTCGCCGGTCTCATCACCTTCAAACTCAATCCCGATATGGCCGCGGAAGCCGGCGTCGAGGACGATTCGGAGCATGCGCCCGTAGTCAATCGTGCGTTCGTCGCCGTCAGGAGTGAAGGTGCCAGACTTGGCGCTGACCGCGCGGGCGAATGGCATCAACTCCTCCACGCCACGGTACTTGTCGTACCACGCCGCGGGGTCCTCCCGGCGATTCCAGTCGAGGCAGAAGTTTCCGAAATCGGGCAGCGTGCCGCAGCACGGATGATCGACGGCGCCCATGACCCCGGCCAGCCACGCGCCGTCGGAGGAAGGGCCGCCATGATTCTCAACCAGGACGCTGAGCCCGAACGGTTCGGCATATTCGCAGAGGCGGCGCAGGCCGTCCGCCGCGAGTTTCGCCTGTTCTTCGCGCGTTCCTTCTGATCGCGCGTTCACGCGGATCGCGTGGCCGCCGAGATAACTGACCGCTTCGAGCCACTTGCGATGGTTGTTGACGGCCCGGATGCGCTGGCTCTCGGCGGGGTCGCCGAGGTCGCCCTGCCGGTCAATCATGTAAAGCAGCGGCTTCACGCCGTGATCATCGCAGCGCTGCTTCAGCTCCGGCAGATAGCTGAGATCATCGTCGGCAAAGTGATCCTTGAAGCAGCGATTGACGAACTCGACGGCGTCGGTGCCGAAGGTGTCCTTCGCGAACCGCGGAAAGTCGAGCGGATGCAGTTCACCGGCGAAGATCATCCGGTGCAGCGACCACTGCGCGAGAGAGATCGAGAAGAGGGGCGGCATGCCCAGAGTATACGAAAGAGCGGCTCGCTGACGTCGAGGCCGAAGTGGCCGGGGCCGGTCCCGGACGGGCCGGATCCCCGTGAGATCGCGACCCGGCAAGCCGGCCGACCTTCTTACGCCCTTACGCCGCGCTCACGCCCACATCCGTCGGCAGGGTCTCCACGATGTTCTGGATGATCTCATCGGTCGTCTTGCCCTCCGCTTCGCCTTCGAAGTTCAGAAGGCACCGGTGCCGCAGCGCGGGCAGCGCCGATGCGCGAATGTCTTCCACGGAGACGTTCGCGCGGCCGTCGAGCAGGGCCTTCACCTTGCCGGCCAGGACCAGCGTCTGGGCGGCGCGGGGGCTCGCGCCGAAGCGCAGGAACTTGTTGACCTGGGGCGTCGCGAGCTCGCCGCCGGGATGCGTCGCCATGACCATGCGAACGGCATAGTCCTGAACGTGCGGGGCGATGATGACCCGCCGCACGAGTGACTGGTGTTCGAGAATCGACGATGCGTCGAGGACCTGTTCGATCTTCGGCTGGTCGCCGGCGGTGGTGCGGTTGAGAATCTCCGAGAGATCCTCACGGCTGGAGTAGCCCACTTCGAGCTTGAAGAAGAACCGGTCGAGCTGCGCTTCGGGCAGCGGATAGGTGCCTTCCTGTTCGATCGGGTTCTGGGTCGCCATCACGAAGAACGGCTTTTCCAGGATGTGCGTCTCGCCGCCGACGGTGATCGACTTTTCCTGCATCGCTTCGAGCAGGGCGGACTGCGTCTTGGGCGTGGCGCGGTTGATTTCGTCGGCGAGGACGATCTGCGCGAAGAGCGGTCCCTTGCGGAACTGGAAGTCCCGGCCGTGTTCGGTCTCGACCACGATCGTGGTGCCGGTGATGTCGGCCGGCATGAGGTCGGGCGTGAACTGAATGCGGGAGAAATGCAGGTGCAGCGCTTCGGAGAGAGAGCGGATCAGCAGCGTCTTACCGAGCCCGGGAACACCCTCGAGCAGGGCGTGGCCGCCGGCAAAGAGGCAGACGAGCACGCCGTCGACGATTTCCTCGTGACCGACCACGGCCTTTCCGATCTGTTTCCTGGTCGTCAGGTAGTCCTCGCGGAACTTCTCAGCGGCGGCTTCAATCTGGGCGGAATCTGGTGCGGCCATCCGGACCTCCGGTAGTGAAATAAACGGATCGATCGGCAAGAGGAAAGCAGAGCGACCAATCCTAGCGTATCGGGCCCGCCGCAGCAGCACCAGTGCCGGCCGCGCGGCGCCCCGCCGGGCCGCCCGCCGGAAGGGACTGCCCCCCACACGCCCCGCCGTCCCTCCCCGGCGCTCCCCGCGACTCCCGTCTCTCGCCCGCCGTCTCTCACCCCCGCCACCGCCCCCGGCCCGGGTCGGCGGCGTAGAGTATGAACGCATGAATCTGATCGACTGGATTACCTGGCTCATCTGGGGGCTCATCGGGCTGATCTACCTCGGCATGGTCATCCTGCTCTGGTGGGCCCTGTTCGGCGATCGTGCGCGGGGCCGCCGCCGGTGTCCCAAGTGCTGGTATGACATGTCCTACTCCTCCGGCACCCTGTGCGCGGAGTGCGGCTACGCCGCGACGGAGGAAGCGCAACTCTGCCGAACCCGGCGCCGGCCCCTCTGGGGCATCCTGGCGGTCACGGTTTGTCTCGCGCTCAGCGTTCTGATCAACGAACGTCTCCGTCAGAACGGATGGATTTCAATGACCTCCGATCGCATGCTCGTCCTGGCCCTGCCGTGGAGCGGACAGCCGCCGAACCCGGTCGCCGATCAACTGATCTACCGCGCCCGGCGGGGAACGCTTTCCACCCGGCACCAGCAGCAGATCCTCCGCCGGGCCGTGGTCGGTGATCGCTGGGCTTCGCCGGTCGATGACAACTGGCGGCAGAAGTATGCGCCGTTCATTGATGACTGGCGGTTTCGTACCGGCGGAGGTTTCAATGTCAGGATGAACCGGGCAAACACCCTGGATGCCATCGACGAGATGCTGCTGCAGCTTCCGCCCCTGATCGACGTCCGGGTTCCCGAACGACTTCCGCGGGATTTCGATCCCTTCGTGACCGTTGTCATTCAGGACTGGTGGCCGCTGGGGACGCGATCGCGAGTTCAGATCTTCGAAGGCGGTGGATCGGAAGACCCGTTGTACACCCTGTTTCACGGCAGCCAGCTGCCTCAACGAAACTCACTGGTCATTGCGCTGCCCGAGTCCATGCGCCAGGTCGACCTCGCGCAGCTCGAGTTTCGCATCGATCACTACGATCTGGAGGCGGAAGCGTGGAAGGAAGCGCACATGCTCACGGTGGGGTTTACCACCGCGCATGTCGATCAGGAAGCGGAACCTCTCACGCCGGTCCGCGATGAGACGATTGATCAACATATCCGGAATTCGGTCAACGGAACCGTGGTTCGGTGGCGGGAAGGTGTTCACCCGATCCGTTTCCAGTACCAGCCGGCACAGACCTATATTCCCGAAATGGATGACCTGGCCATCGGACTTGAACTGACGCTGCGACGAAACGGTCAGAAGGCCCGTCAGATCACGATGTGGTGGCTGGCCGGCACGAACGTTCCGGGCGGCGGATCGCAGCGGGAGCGGCGCCGTTTCGGCTGGGAAGTCGTGTACGAGAATCGAGATCTGCTCTTTACCCCCGACCGGGAGGATGACACCTGGATCATGGAGGTCGTCGGCCGGCCCTCCCTGGCCGCCCGCGCCAGCACGACGGGGGCGTACTGGGACGGGCAGTACACGGTGCCCGCGCAGATTCGCCGTGCGGGGCGCGTCGCCCCGGTACCGGAATCCTGGCGGCCGGAACACGACCCGGACTACGACGATGGAACGTTGGAGGAGGAGCCGGGCGCGTTCTGATCGGGCCGATCTGCCAGTAGTCATGCGATGCGCTTCAGGGATCTGCGCGAGTGACCCGAAGGGATGAGAGGTTCGGGGCGAGCGGAAAGAAAGTGACGAAGTGACGGAGTAACGGAGTGACGAAGTGATGAAGGGGCGGGGGGCTTGTCTTCAGGATCGGGGGGCTGGCGGTGAAGCTCCCAGGGTGAGGTTCAATGGCTAAATCTCCACACCAATTCCTGAAGTTCCGATACGAGTTCCAGATCAGTTTCGGGCGTGAAGCGGGTTCTCCGCGGTCAGGTTCCTGACACCTGATCCGGAATCGGTATCGGTATCGGTATCGGTATCAGATTCAGTTTGTAAGACATCGCCCCTTCGTGTCTCCATTCGCCCACTCCGTCACTCCGTCACTCCGTCACTCCGTCACTCCGTCACTTCGTTGGGACTCCTCCCGGACCCGGGCCTGGGTCAGCGCGAGCCGGATCGCGCTGTAGGAGACCTCCCCGTTCAGGTGTTCATAGATCGGTGTGAGTCGATCGGCCCGCAGTTCACGTGCCGCCGCGACCACCCTCGTCACGGTCGCATCGTCCACCCACGGTTCCAGTGACTCTCGCGGCTCGGCGGCCAGAAAGTCCTCGAGGTAACGGCAGATCGTCGATTCGGCGCGTCCGGTCGCGCCGGCCACCGCCTTGATCGACGCACCCTCGCGGAACATCTCCAGTGCGCGGCGCCGTTGCTCGTTGGGACGGGGGGCGGAACTGCTGCGCGCGGGCCGGACGGTAATCTCCGCGTCGGATCGAACCCCTTTCGTTTCACAGTAGCTCCGGATCGCTTCGAGAAACTGCGGCCCCAGCTCGGCCAGCTTCTTCTTCCCCACCCCGGGTATCCGGGCCAGGCCTTCCTGCGTGGTCGGGCGCGATCGCGCCAACTCGCGCAACGTCGCATCGTTGAAGATGACGAACGCCGGGACATCACGCTCGGCGGCCAGGTCCCGTCGCAACTCCCGCAAGGCGTCAAACAGTTCGCGATCCACGCCCGACCACTCATCCGCGCTGCGACCGGTGCGCGTGACGTCGACGTGGCCGGGGTCGGTCAGGACGACCTCCCGTTCTCCCCGCAGGACGGCAAGCGACGCATCGCAGAGCCGCAGGACCGGTCGATCGTCGGGCGTCTGCACGAGCAGCCCCTGATCGACCAGTTGGAAGATGAGATTGCGCAGCGACTTCTCGTGGATCTCGCGCAGCAGCCCGTGGGTGGAGAGTTGATCGTGACCGCGCTCGAGCACTTTCTGCGATCGGCTGCCGCGCAGTACTTCGATGACGTAGCTCACCCCGAACGACTGTCCGACGCGATACACGCACGAAAGAATCTTCTGTGCGATCCTGCTTGCCCCATCCATCGTGTCGATCTCATCGAGACACACATCGCACGCTTCGCAGTTGTCCCTGGGGTACGTCTGCCCGAAGTAGCGTGACAGCACGAGGTGTCGACACTCCGCCGATGCGCAGAATCCCGCCATGCGGTTGAGCAGTTCTTCCTGCGTGGCAATGATCGGCTCCGGATCCGGCGCATTCTCCGCGCTCAGCCTGATGAGCCGCTTCCACTTCATCACATCGCCGTAGGTGAAGAGCAGCACACATTCGGCTTCGAGGCCGTCACGGCCGGCCCGGCCGGTTTCCTGCTGGTAGTTCTCGATCGTCTTCGGCATCGCGGCGTGAATCACGCACCGGACATTGCTGCGATCGATGCCCATCCCGAAGGCGACCGTTGCGGCCACGACGTCCAGGGACTCGTTGGCGAACGACTCCTGCACGAGGGCGCGTTCGGACTTCTCCAGGCCGGCGTGGTACGCCGCGGCCTTCACGCCGTTCTCCTGCAGGAACCCCGCCATCGCTTCGGTGTCCTTGCGCGAGATGCAGTACACGATCGCGGCCTCATTCTCGTGCCGCTTCACGATCTCAAGCGCCTGTGAATAGATGTCGGTGGCGGGTTGGATGCGGTAGACCAGGTTCGGCCGGTCAAACGTGCCGACGAGAATCTTCGGATTCCGCAGGCCGAGCTGTTCAACGATGTCCTTCTGCACGCGCTCGGTGGCGGTTGCGGTGTAGGCGTGGAGGCTGGCATCGGGAAAGCGTTCGCGCAGCACCGCAAGCCGGCGGTACTCCTGCCGAAAGTCGTGTCCCCATTGACTGATGCAGTGCGCCTCGTCGATCGAGAACGCGCGCACCTGCTGGTGGCCGAGGAAGTCAAGAAACGCCGGCGTCATCAGCCGCTCGGGCGAGACAAAGAGCAGGCGCAGGCGATTGTCACGGATGGCATCGCGCAGCTCCTCGCGCTCCGCCGGCGTGATGCTGCTGTGAAGCGCGGCGGCCGGGTAACCGCTCTGTCGCAGCCCATCGACCTGATCCTTCATCAGCGAGATGAGCGGTGAGACCACGACATCCATGCGATCGGCGATCAGCGGCGGAATCTGGTAACACAACGACTTGCCGCCGCCGGTCGGCATGACGACCAGTGAATCCCGATTGGCCAGCCCCGCCTCGATCGCTTCGCGCTGGTGCGGCCGGAGCGTTTCGTACCCCCAGTACTGGCGGAGCGCCTCAAGGATGCGCGGATCGACCGCGGACGGCGCGGCCTCGTCGGCCGCGCCCCGAACCGCCATGTCGGTGGATCTG
>SLDM01000002.1 GCA_007125255.1 Phycisphaerales bacterium | reverse complement strand
GGACGTCGTACTCCAGCGCGAGATCGTAGATGACCTGGCAGCGGGAATCGTAGGGGTAGAAGGGCTCGTAGCCCGGGTAGAGCTTCAGCGCCTTGACTTCGCCCTGCTTCAGGAAGTCGCTCAGCTCCCGCAGATCCCGCTCCTTGTAATGCATCACGCTGATCCCGGCAACGCAATCGATGCTCGGAATATCGCGCAGCAGATCGACCACCTGGGTGGTCGACGGTCGGTTCTGATTGAGCTTGAACGACGTGAGCACGAGCGCGTGGTCGACGTCGTTCTCGCTCATGTTGGACTGCAGCTCTTCCAGGCGCGCTTCCAGCGGCTTGGTCGTCTCGTCGTCGTAGTGGTTCAGATGGGTATGCGCATCGATGATCATGGCGTTCGGGGTCCTCGTGCGGCTCGGGACGTCTGAGAAAGGGCGGGTCGGATGTGGGCCACCGATCCGAAGGAATCGAACCGAGGCGAGTGACGGTATCGACTGGAACTGCGGGAGGCAAGACCGCGGGCGGAAAGCGCAGCGGCCCGCCGTGGAAGCCGGTACGCCACGTCGGTGACTATAATTCGGGACGTTTCAGAGAGCCGAGGCCATTTATGACACGCGCCAAGCCGCGTTTGCGGGTTCGCCAGACTGAGGAACGTGATTTCGAGGCCATCGGGGCTCTGAGCCGGCTGATCTACCCCAACGATCAGCCCTGGCTGCCCGACCAGCTCGCATCGCATCGGCGCGTGTTTCCCGAAGGGCAGTTCGTGGCGGAAGACCTCTCGACCGGTGAGGTGGTGGGCATGGCCGCCAGCCTCATCGTGCTCTGGGACGATTACCAGAGTACCGATTCGTACCTGGAATTCACGGCCAACTACATGTTCACCAACCATCATCCCGGGGGGCGCACGCTCTACGCGGCGGAGGTCATGGTTGATCCCCGCCGGCGCCGGCAGGGGATCGGCCGAAAGATCTACGCCGCGCGGCGCAAGCTGGTCCGCGATCTCGGGCTCCTGCGCATTCGGGCCGGGGCACGGCTGCGGGGGTACAGCGCGTACGCCCATCAGTTTTCGGCCGAGCAGTACATCCTGCGCGTGATACGCGGCGACATTGTCGACCCGACGCTGAGCTTTCAGATTGCCAACGGTTTTCGCGTGATCGGTGTGGTCGAGAACTATCTCAACCGCGATCCGGACAGCATGGGCTGGGCGGCGATCATCGAATGGATCAATCACCGTATCGCAAGCAAAGCCGACTATGCTCACCGTGATCCACGGTTCCGAAAGCCGCGAAAATCCCCGGCCGGCGAGACGAGCGGATCGCATCGCGCCGGCTCTCGCGACGGCTCTTGTGGCTACTGAATTCCGGCGCGGTTTCGGTACGCGGGATTCTGTCCCGCCTCACACATAAGCTCACACAGCTTCCAGCCCCGACCCCTCAGAGCGCCTTGCGGTAGAGGGCAAAGCGGATGACGGCGAGCGCGCAGAGGAAGAACAGGAACAGCATGCTGAAGAAGAAGATGCTGATCGGCCAATTCTGGCTCGGGGTCGGCCAGAAGTGAGCGCCGATAATCGCCGAGTAGAGAAAGAACGCCGAGACGATCACGGTTCGCCAGCGGTGATGGAAGTGAATCGTGAGCCAGATCGACCCGACGCCGTAAAGCAGCGACGGGAACAGCAGCATGAATAGAGCCGTTGTGCTGTGGAGCATCAGAGCTCCCCCCTCTTGCTGGTGCGTGCTGGATCGTGTTCGTTCGTGACTTTTCGTACCTTGTGGATTGGAAACGATTCGTCAACGCGGGCAGGTCGGGTCGCTCCGGCGAAGCGCAGCGTCCCCCGGGTGGCGGCCCACGAACGCGGTGTGGCCCCTTCACCCACGTCTCTTCGGCGATCCGGGTCGGGTTCTCCACCCGAGTCCGGCGAAGTATGTGAACCGCCGGGATCGGTCGCCCCCACAGGACCACTCGCCGGGGCCGCCGGTCATGGTCACAGGCCTGGACCAGTAACTGGCCGCAGTCCAGCCCCCCGGGTCGATCTCGGCGTCCGGGGGCCGGTGTGAACCGAGTCGGCGAACGGAGTCGACATGAAGCAAGGTCCCAAAAGGTGGCGTCGGAGGGAGTCGACCCCCCCCCCCCGCCAGAAGTGAAGGGGAAGGGTGCTTCTCCCCCGGCGACCTGTCCCTCAGCAGACCGGGCATGACTTGGCGTCGTCCTTCGGTTCGGCGATGACTTTCCATTTCGCACGGCCGACTCGCTGCACTCGCTCCAACACTTCGATACTACGTCACTCCGATACTACGTCACTCCGTTACTCCGTCACTTTCCCTCAGGGCTTGTTGCGTCATCGCCAGGCCATACCCTTCCGGGATCGGGTGACTGCACTCGGGACAGTATCTCTCAGAGTACCGCAGGTCGTAGCCACACTCTCGGCACAGATTCGCCATGGACGGCGGTGGCATCTTGCGGGTGATCAGTTGGATGCCATAGCTCAGCAGTAACACCAGCGCGATGGGCACGTTCAGCACCGCCCCCTGCAGCAGCGTCCAGGTGACGATGACGAAGTACGTCCGGGCGTCACTCGAGGAGCCCATCTGGTCGCCGGGGAAGATTGCGTCGATCACGATGCCGGTGAGCATGCCCGCGAGCATGTCCATGATCACGGCGACGGGAAAGATCACCGATGCGAGGATGCGCAGGCCGTAGCCGACGCAGAGAGTGGGCATGACAAACGGCTGACGGCGGATCCGCCGTACCAGGGGCAGACAGGAGAGCGCGGTGTAGCCGATGATGAAGATCACGATGCCGGTGACCATGCCCGCGATATGCGAAAAGTCCTGGCCCATCGAGAGGGCGATGACGAAGCTCGGGGCGGCGGCGATACTGCAGATCGTGGTCCAGATCGCCAAGTGTTT
>SLDM01000126.1 GCA_007125255.1 Phycisphaerales bacterium | reverse complement strand
ACGTTCGATGCCATCGCTGAGGCAACGCCCGGCCCGCTCTGGACTGCGCGATGGAAACGCTCGTGGCCCGCGTATGAAGCATGGTTCATCGGGCGCGGCGGCGACCATGGACCCGACCGGGCAACCTGTGAAGCGGCCCTCAAGCAGTACATGCCCGAGCTGGTGCCGGTGCACCGCGCCTTGCTCGAGCTTGCGGGAAACACGGACCGCGCCGCCCGCTTCCTCTCGACCTGGTGTCCGCCGGAGTATCTCGGAGGCTGTTCCCTGGCGGCCCTGGCCGCGAAGGGCGAGGTCCGGCTGGTGCGCAACTACGATCTGGCGCCGACGCTCAACGAGGGGTTCCTGCTGCGGTCGGAATGGACCGGCACGCCCGTGATGGGCATGATCGAATTTCTCTGGGGCCTATCCGATGGCGTGAACGGGCGCGGACTGGCGGCGGCGCTGGCGTTCGGAGGCCGCAGCGAGGTCGGACCCGGTTTCGGCATCACCACCATCGTTCGTTATGTGCTCGAAACGTGCGCGACGGTTGAGGAGGCCCTGGAGGTGCTGCACCGGGTTCCTTCGCACATGGCATACAACATCACCCTCGCCGATCGTCACGGCGCCACCGCGACCATTGAGCTTCATCCCGCCGGCCGCTCGCAGCGCATGGAGCCGGCCATCGCGACCAATCATCAGTACGGCGAGTCCGATCCGGGTGCCTCCGGCGCGGTGGACGCCGATCGTCCCGGCTTCACGCGCACCGTGGAACGGCGTGATGAACTTTCCGATCTGCTCGCCCGGGGCATCACGCTCGATGCGCTCGCGGATGCGTTTCTCTGTGAACCGTTGTTCCAGCGCAACTACGACGGGGGATTCGGCACGCTCTTCACCGCGGTCTACGATCCGGTGGCGGGCGAGCTGACACTGCGCTGGCCGGATCAGGACTGGCAGCAGTCGTTGACCGAGTTTGCGCCGGGCAGCCTCACGATTCACTACGACACGATCGTTACGACGACGCCGACACTTCCCGCCGGTCTCACCCTTGCCGACATGCTCGCCGCCATTCGGCCGCACATGTCACAGGTCGGCCAGAAGGCTCTGGACACCTGGGCCGAGCAGACATCCAGCGGCGGCGTCACGAACTGGGTCGAGTTCGCTCAAGCGATGGCGACCGGGTGGGGGGAAGGGGGCGTGGCCGGCACGGAGGAGAAGTGAGGGAGTGATGAAGTGACCGAGTGACCGAGTGAAGGAGCAGCGAAGTGACGAAGGGGTTGGCGCGGTCAGGGAGTTCGCGTTCCGCATGAGGCGCCGGAACGTGATCGGGCGGCATCCCGGAGCACCCGATCGCCGCGCTATCGGCGGAACGATCCGACATGAATCGACTGCGGCTGTTATGATGATGGGAGGAGTGGGGCGTTCGCTGTGGCGACTGCGCAGCGAGAAGGGAGAGGATCAATTAAGAACGGAAAGTATCCAGTTGTGGGGATCGGCGCATCCGCCGGGGGGCTTGATGCGATGGCGGCGCTCTTCGATGCGGGTTCTTCGCTCGAAGGCGCGGCGTACATCGTCGTCCAGCATCTCGACCCGAAGGGTGAAAGCCACCTGGTTGAACTGCTCGCCAGGCACACGCCGCTGAAAGTGCGGCCCGCCCGGGACGGCCTGATGATCGAGCCGGACCATGTTTACGTGTGTATTCCCAATCGTGACCTGATCGTGAAGGGGCGCCGACTGCAACTGCTCGACACCGAAGTGGAGCGAAACCAGCGGAAGCCGATCGATCGACTCTTTGACTCCCTGGCGTCGGAGTACGGCGACCGCGCGATTGCGATCGTTCTCTCCGGTGCGGCGACGGACGGGTCGCGCGGTATTGCCGCGATCAAGTCCGCCGGCGGCATGGTGATCGTGCAGGATCCGGAGACGGCCGAGTTCGACGGCATGCCGCGCAGTGCGGTCGGTACCGGGTTGGCGGACCTGGTGCTTCCCGTCGCGGAGATGCCGGAGGTGCTGAAGCGTCTGGCGGCGCGGCCCGGTGAGGCGGGCATGGCCGTTGACGGGCGTGGACAGGAAATGGGGGAACTCGATGGGGAGGAATCGGATGGGGGGGCATCAGAGAGTGAGCGGGCGATACTCAAGAGTATTCTGGGGGTGCTTCACGACCGGTTTGATTATGACTTTGCCGATTACAAGCGGCCGACGCTGTTGCGGCGCACCCAGCGGCGGATGAGTCTGCGAAATGTCGATGCGTTCGAGGCGTACGCGAAGCTGGTCCGCGATGATGAGAAGGAAGCCGCGGCGCTGTATCGCGATCTGATGATCAATGTCTCGAGCTTCTTCCGCGACCCGAAGGGGTGGGAGGAACTGGAGCAGCAGGTCATCGAGCCGCTGGTCGCCCGGCATGAGAGCGGCGATGAGATTCGCGTCTGGTCGGCGGGGTGCGCGACCGGTGAGGAAGCGTACACGATCGGCATGCTGTTGCTGGAGAAGATTGAACTCTCGAACAAACGCATCAAGGCGCAGATCTTTGCGACGGACGTCTCGGACAGTCTCGAGGTCGCGCGGGCGGGGGCGTATCCGAAGACGATCGAGGCGCAGCTTTCGCAGGAGCGTCTGGAGAAGTTCTTTACCCGGCGCGAGGCGACGTATGAAGTCAGGAAACATCTGCGTGGCCTGATTGTCTTTGCCCGGCACAATGTGATCAGCGATCCGCCCTTCTCGCGGATGGACCTGATCATCTGCCGCAACCTGCTGATCTACATCGAGCCGGACACGCAGCGGAAGATTCTGGGGATGTTCAACTTCGCCCTCCGCGACGGCGGGACGCTCTTTCTGGGCAGTGCGGAGACGATCGGCATGCAGGGGGACCTCTTCGAACCGATCTCGGCCCCGTGGCGGATCTTCCGCTCCCGCCGGGTGGTTCATGGGGGGCGGTTT
>SLDM01000529.1 GCA_007125255.1 Phycisphaerales bacterium | reverse complement strand
GGAGCCGCGGTCTGTAAGCGCCCACGGAATCGCTGATGAATCGTAGCCCGCCGAACGTGCCGGGACACCCTTCGGCGCGAGAGTGACTGGCCGCGCGGCGACGGATTTGTCATGATGATGCGTATGAGGCATCGTGAACGGAACGCCGACTCGCCGCCGGAGGAAATGTACTCGTTGGAAGGCGGGCTTCCCACCGCGCCGGATCTGCCCGGCCGGGTCGTGGTCGCGTCGTCGGCGGACGACGTCATCGACAAACTCGCGGCCGAACTGGTGCTCCACGCGGAAACTTGTATCCGCGAGTTTGGCGACTTTCATCTCGCCCTCTCCGGCGGATCCACGCCCGAGCCGCTCTACCGCCGGCTGATGTACGACCCGGATTACCGTAAGCTACCCTGGCGGCGGACGCACCTCTGGATCGTCGATGAGCGCTGCGTGCCCCGGGACGATGAGCGCTCCAACTACCGCATGATTCATGAAACGATCGTCGAGCATGCCGACATTCCGCGCGAGCAGGTGCACCCGATTCCCGCGGAAGAAAAGGGTGCCGATCTCGCGTACGAAAAGGAGCTGCGCGATACGCTCGGCTGGCGCGAACGCGGACAGGATCGCCTGGACTACGTCCTGCTCGGCATGGGGGACGACGGGCATACCGCGAGCCTCTTTCCCCGCACGGAGCCGTTGCGTGAACGGGAGCGGCTGGTGCGGCTGAACTTTGCCGAGCGGGCCGAGCCGCACGAGCGCATCACGATGACCTTTCCGATGATCAACACGGCCCGGTTCATCTCCGTCCTCGTCACCGGCGAGAAGAAGGCGTCGATGCTCAAGCGTGTCGCGGCCGGCGACGCCACCGAAGAGGAACTGCCGATCCGCGGTGTGCGCCCGCTGGAAGGACAGCTGGTGTGGTATCTCGACAGCGCGGCGTGCGGCGAATCGCTTCCACCAGATGGAGCGACGCCGTGAGCCGTGTTCGCACCAGCCGCGTTGCAGAGCGCCGCGAACTCTCCTTCGATTCGCTCGATGACATTCTCGTGGATGTGCAGCATCTGGGCGCGGGCGGCGAGCCACGCTCGACCGGCAACTGGAGTCCGGGCCAGAACGTGCAGCATCTCGCCCGCCTGATGCATCTCTCGATCGACGGTTTCGGCGGCCGCCGCCTGCCGAAACCGGTTCAGTTGCTCATCCGGCTGGTGATGAAGAATCGAATCATGCAGAAAGGCATGAAGCCGGGCGTCAACCCGCCCCGCAAGTTTGACATCATGATGCCCGATCCGGTCGTGGCGTGGGAGGAGGGGGTGGCGGGGCTGCGCGAAGGGATCGAGCGATTAAAAGCCGAACGCGCCGAAGCGGAAAGCCCCGTGCTCGGTCGGTTGACGCACGAGGAGTGGATCACGCTCCACCTGCGTCACGCGGAGATGCATTTGAGTTTTCTTCATTCGGCGTGAGTTGTATAGAGGCACGGAGGCACGAAGTGAGAGTGACGGAGTGACGAAGGTGTGCGTGACTTCGGCGAGCGTCCTGCGTGCAGGGTGCCACGGCCAGAGGGCCGAAGGGAGTCGGCCGTGCGAGATGGAACCAAGACCTCGGATCGACGTACAACGCCCCGATCCCTCGGTGCTTTGCTCCCGTGCCTTCGTGCCTTTCTTTCACTCCGTTACCCCGTTACTGGTATCGATCACTTTTTTTCCTTGATAACGAGTCGCATTGCGGTACGCTCTGTAAACAGTTCCGGGAGGTCCCGGTGGGGTCTTGTCCTCCAGTCGGCAGCGCCACCGGCACTCTCATCGATTCTCATTGAGGAGCGTTCTCGTGTTGCGAACAAAAGCGTTGGCGTGGAGTCTTGGCTTTGTCTGTGTCCTGCTGTGTTGTTCGGCAAGCTCCCGTCCGATCGTGGACGACCCGGCGGCCGACGAACCGCGGCTGGAGATGACGAAGACGTTCGGCCACGAGCCAGGGGAGAGGGTCGAACTGGCGTTTCGGCGGGCCGATGCGGATTCGCCCTGGATGCCGGTCACGCGCAATCAGCGCCCCGGTGTGATCTTCGGTCCCGATCGACTCTGGATGCCGGAGCAGGCGCGCCGACACCTTGAGCTTGATGATGTTCAACCGTACGTGACGTTGCGCGCGTTTGACCCGGAAAGATCGCTGGACGAATGGCAGCGCATCTCCGTGGTCAACGTGAACGGCGGGCGGGTGCTGGCCGTGCTTCTTTGGCGCGGCGGCTACGTTGGGGAAGTCCACCTGGCGGGCACCACCATTTTGGAGGACTGGTCGGATCTTCCGGATCACGAGACGCCCTGCGCGTTCTACCGGCAATCGTGCGAGAGTGGTGATACCTTCGGTTGTCAGCTCTGGTTTGCAGCGTGCAGCCGGATGAACGGTGAGCCGGCCGCGGAGGAGTTTGATCAAGCGTGTCAACAATTGCTGCGCAACTGTCAGGCGTCAGAGCTGGGGGCGTGCGTGAGCTTTGAAGTCTATTGTGAGGGAGCTGAGGTCTCCAATCCACTCGATGAAGCGCCGATCGCGGACTTGTTCTACGCCATTGAACAAGCGCTCTCGGCGCATTGTCAGGCCTAGTGATCGGGGTGGTGTGGTCTGAGCGAAGCGAAGGTCCCGTCTGTCCGCCGTGGCGGACGACTGCGCCGCGGCTATCCAGATTCACGTGGTCCATCAATCGCGCTTCCGCGTGGCCTCGCTCCGCTCAGTCCACGGCACCCCGTCTCTTCCCTCGGCCACTCTGTCGCTTCGTCGCTTCGTCGCTTTCTCTCCGTGCCTCCGTGCCTTGGCGCATCACGACTTGGCCTCGAGAAAATCGCGCAGTATCGCCGCCGCGGCCAGAGCATCGCGAAGCTTCTTCTTCTGCTTGTGGGTGCGGCCGGTTCGGGCCATCTGCTGGTTAGCGCGTTCACTGGTCAGCCGCTCATCCT
>SLDM01000300.1 GCA_007125255.1 Phycisphaerales bacterium | reverse complement strand
GTCCACGAATCATCCCACTGCATCCCCTCGGGGACCGCGGCCTCGCGGCCCTCCTCCGCCATGCTCGCGACGGGGTACGCGCAGTAATCCACGCTGAACGCCGCGGCGGGGCGGTGGTTGCCGCTCCTGCCCAGCCCGCCGAAGGGCAGTTTGCTCGACGCCCCGGCGGTGCCGGTGTTGTGGTTGATGCAGCCGGACCGGCATTCACGGAAGAACCGCTCGAAATCGAGATCACTCGCGGTGAAGATCGACGCGGCCAGCCCGTACTCGGTCGCGTTGGCCTGCTCAATCGCTTCATCCAGCGAATCGACGATCGAAATCTGCGCGAGCGGCCCGAAACACTCCCGGTCATTGTCGGGGGTGAACCGGTCGACCTCGACCACGCCGGGCGAGACGAAGTGTCCCGGCCGATCGAGACGGGCCGCTTCCAGCAGCACCTTTCCACCGCGCTGCGCCAGATCGTTCTGAAAGGCGACGACGGCGTCGGCCGCCTCTTCCGTCACGAGCGGGCCCATGAAGACGGGCGTCCTGGAATCGCCGGGGCCGATCATCAGTGTCGAGGCGGCCTTCACGAAGGCGGGGATGAAGCGTTCGGCGATGCCGGACTGCACGATGATGCGGCGCGTGCAGGTGCAGCGCTGGCCGGTGGTGGCGAAGGAAGCTCGCGCGCATTCGATCACCGCCTGACTCAGATGGGCATCATCCAGCACGACCGCCGGGTTGTTGCCGCCCATCTCCAGGGCGACGATGCGCCCCGGCCGGTCGAGGTTCGCTTCCAGGATCCGCCGCCCGACCGGCCAGGAGCCGGTAAAAAGAATGCCGTCCAGACCATCGTGATCGACGAGCGACGCGGCGATGTCGCCGCCGCCCTGGACGAGGTTGAAGACGCCCGGGGGAAGCTGCGCTTCATCCATCATCTCCGCGATCATCTGCCCCACCGCCGGCGTCTTTTCCGACGGCTTGAACACGATCGTGTTCCCGGTCAGCAGCGCCGGCACGAAGTGACCGTTGGCGAGGTGGGCGGGAAAGTTGAACGGCCCGATCACCGCCATCACCCCGTGGGGCTTGAACCGGCAGTGACCGGCACGGGAACTGGAGACCGAGACCTCGTAATCGCGCACCCGGCTGAGGGAGATCTCATCGAGCGTGATGTCGACTTTGCCCGCCAGCGCTTTCGCTTCGAAGAGCGACTCGGCGTGGATCTTGCCCATCTCGGCGGTGATCAACCCGGCGAGCGATTCGGCGTACTTGCCGCTCACCACCTGCCACTTTCGGAGGACATCGATCCGCTCATCCATGGAGAGTTCGGCCCATCCGGGAAACGCCGCGCGGGCGGCCTGGACCGCGTCATCCACATGGGCGGGATCGGGCGACCCGGTCCATACGATCTGCTCCGGGGCGGCGGGATTGGTGGAGCGCACCTGCTCGCCTTCAATCAGTTGCCACTTGCCGTTGATGTAATTGCTTGCCGCGTGACGGAGGGGTGTGTTCATGGGACCCTTCGGTTGATCGAGAAAATCAGAACAATGCGCGGACGATGCCCTGGCCGGAGCGTTCGGGCACAGTGTAGCACTGATCCGAGCGCACCGAAGCACTTCACGAAGGTGCAGAGCGTAAGCGCCGATGAGACAATGGTCCGAAGCGACGAAGCGACGGACGGGCGGAGGGGTGGAGGGATCGGAGGTTTCGGCGAGGGTCCTGATTCGGTCACCGAAGTGACCCACCCCTTCGTGCCTACGTGCCTTCCCTTCGTTACTTCGTCACTCCGTCACTTCTCCCCCGTGCCTTCGCGACTTCTCTCTCGACCACCATTGGAGGGAGCCGGGGATCTGCCGGGGGCGCCCGCCCTTTCACTCCACCGGCGCAGCGGAGGTCGCGCCGGTTTTTCCGGCGGAACCCTTGCCGCGCTTGAGCGGCGTGATGCCGACCTCGTCGCCGACGAGCGCCCCGAGGGCGCCGGCCTCATCGGCGGGCATGGAAACGGTCTCTCCATGTTCGGCATACGACGTGCGCATCGCGCGGAAGAGGCCTTCCTGCATCACGCTCACGATTCCCGTGTGCGGGTAGCTCCTCGCCGGATCACCCAGCGTCGCCCGCCGGGTCGTCTTCACCAGCGGAATCTCCGCGATCTCCGCTTCGAGATACGGCCCGCCATCGAAGGGATCGACGTGGCCCTCGTACCGGAAGCCGAGACTCTCAAGCATCCTTCGCGCCGGCTCGGTTTCGGTTCCGACCTTGCCGATCAGATTCCGCGCCTCCGGCGGAAGCAGCGAGGCGTACATCTCCTCCTTCGGGAAGAGCGCGGTGATGAACTCCTTGGAGTGCTGGCAGAACCGGTCGGCTTCGGTGTAGCTCAGGTTGATGAACCGCCGGCCGAGGTACTCCCACAACGTGTTGCGGCTGTCCGGCGTCAGTGGCGCCATCATCTCCGCGATGATCCGATCGGCGAACCACTCGCGGTGCAGCCCGATGAAATGAAATCGCACGAGCGACAAAAGCCCGCCGAGCTTTTCCTTGCGGCCGCGGTACGCCGGGGAAAGAATCAATCCGCCGATCTCGCTCGGCCCGGTCTCATCGGTGCCGATCTGAAGCGTGGTGTGCACCTGCCCGGTGCGCAGGTCTTCACTGTACATCTGCCGCTCGCGCACATGCAGAAAGGTGTGCGGCCGACCGGGCCAGCTCATGCAGGAGATGACCGACGAGGTTCCGACGATGTTGCCCGTCTCGGTGTCTTCGAGCACGAACATGAACTCACGTTCACGTTCCGACGGCGCTTTGCCGGAAAAACTCCGCCGTGACTGAACAATCTTGCGGTTGATGATGTCCGGATCCGCGGGCAGGTTGATGAAATGCACCATCTTCGCGAGCTTGAGCAGCGTCGCAGCATCGTCAACGGTGGCCTGGCGGATGATGAACATGGCTTCCAG
>SLDM01000456.1 GCA_007125255.1 Phycisphaerales bacterium | reverse complement strand
GGGCATGATGCTCATCACGCACGACCTCGGTGTGGTCGCGGAGAACGCCGACGTGGTCTGCGTGATGTACGCCGGCCGGGTGGTTGAGTACGCCCGGATCTACGATCTCTTCGACAAGTGCTACCACCCCTATACCCGCGGCCTCCTGCGATCGATTCCCAAGCTGCACGAGAGGCAGAACCGCCTCATCACGGTGGACCAGGTCGTCAACGATCCCAACGAGTTCAGGAAGCTGCCCGGCCAGGAGCACGGCGTGACGCCGTGGTGGCCCGGCATGACCCCGCCCCGGGACCTCGCCAGGTCGCCCGAAGGCGATGAGTACATGCTCTACGAGATCGAACCCGAGCACTGGGTCGGGTGCTGGCGGACGGAATATCTCGAATCGCATCCGACCCGGCGGCCGAACATTGACTATCGTAAGGATGACCTCGGCGAGTCGGAATGAGTCGGGTTTCGAGTCTCTGCAGTCGCTCGTTGCCAGGTTTCCGGATTCGAGAGCCCGTGGCGTGAGATGACCTGAGAAGAAGAGGATCGAGCATGCGCACTTCCAACACAGCTTTGACCACGATCGCCGCGATGACGGTGCTGGTTCTCATGATGGCCGGCTGCGACAGCGGGTACGATCGCGACGGCGCCGCCACGAATCAGGATCAGCAGGGCCAGGGCGGTCGATCATCGCAGCTCGGTCAGGCGCTGGACGCCGCCGAGGGCGTTGCGCAACAGGCCGAGCAGCACTCGCGGGATGTTGCCGAGCAGGCCGAAGAGCTCGGGCAGTGAGTACGAGAGGCGCGGTAGCCGCAGACGCGCGGATGAGACCAACTCAGACCGATCGAGGGAGGAGAGGCGGCGTTCTGCGTTCGTGACGGATTCGGCGCGCCCACTTGCCGGGGCGCTTTGGCGGTGTCTTCTCGTCATGCTTTGGTCGGGTGATCGTCCTTCCATCCCGCACGGCCGACTCGCTGCGCTCGCTGGCCGTGGCACCCCGCTTCGTCACTCCGTCACTCCGTCACTTCGTCACCCACACGAATTCCTGAAGACCCACTCCCTCTTTCCGTCACTTCGTCACTTTCCCTACCATGTCCCTCCGTGAGCCGCATCTGGACCATCTGCGTTGACACCGGGGGAACCTTCACCGATTGCATCGCCCGCGATCCCGGCGGAGCTCTGCACCGCGCAAAGGTGCTGAGCTCGGCCCGGCTGCGGGCCCGCCTGCAGGCATCTTTCGGTCAAACCGTCCGGCTCGCCGCGCCGTGGCTCGCCGGCGGCGTCGATCTGCGCGGGTTTTCGTTGCGGCGTGTCGTTCCGGAAGGGGACCGGATCGGCGAGAAGAACGCATGGTGCAAGGTTCTCTCCCATGAGCCCGGCGAGGACCGGGTTGAGCTGGACGAACCGCTGGGCGAGCCGCACCGCGCGGGTGCCGGGGGGGCTGAAGCTGGAGGGGCTGATCATGGCACGGCCACGATCGAGCTGACGAGCGATGAGCCGGCCCCGATTCTCGCCGCCCGGCTGGTGACCGGGACGCCGGCCGATCGCGCCCTGCCGCCGATCGAGCTGCGCCTGGCCAGCACCCGCGGCACCAACGCGCTGCTGGAGCGGGCCGGGGCGGAGACGGCACTCTTCATCACGCGCGGATTTCGCGATCTGCTGGCGATCGGTGATCAGCAGCGGCCGGACCTCTTTGCCCTGGATATCCGCAAACCCCAACCCCTCCCCTGCGAGATCGCCGAGGTCGAGGAGCGGCTGGCCGCCGATGGGAGCGTTCTCACCGAACTGGACGCGGAGGCGCTCCGCGAATCGGCGCAGAGGCTTTATGAGAAAGGTATCCGCTCCGCCGCCGTCGCCCTGCTCCACAGCTACCGCAACGATGAACACGAAAAGCGGACCAAAGAGATCCTGCGCGAGGTCGGCTTCAGCAACGTCTCCTCCTCGGCCGCGCTCGCGCCGCTGATCGAGATTCTCCCCCGCGCGGAGACCGCTTCGGTCGATGCGTATCTCGCCCCGATCATTGCCTCGTACGTCGACTCGATCGCCTCCATCCTGACCCGGGGCGATCAGCGCGCCGAGGCCCGGCTTCACGTCATGACCAGCGCGGGCGGCCTGGTTCGGGCGGATAAGTACCGCGCGAAGGACAGTCTGCTCAGCGGGCCGGCGGGGGGCGTCGCCGGCGCGGCCGCCTCGGCGCGGCGGGCCGGAATCGAACGTGTCATCGGTTTCGACATGGGCGGCACCAGCACCGACGTCGCGCGGATCGACGGGGACTTTGAGTACCGCTTCGAGCAATCCGTCGCCGGCGTGCGGCTGCGAGCGCCGGCCCTGGCGATCGAAACCGTGGCCGCGGGCGGGGGCTCGATCTGTCACTACCACCACGAACGGCTCCAGGTCGGCCCCCGGAGCGCGGGGGCGAACCCCGGCCCGGCGTGTTACGGCGCGGGCGGGCCGCTCAGCATCACCGACATCAACCTGCTCTGCGGCCGCATCGACCCGGAGCAGTTCGAGATCCCGATCGATCGGGAGGCGTCGCGGGCCGCGCTCCGGGCGGTGCGCGAACAGATCGGCGCTGCGCCGGAATTGAGCGAAGAGGCCCTGCTCGACGGCTTTCTCCGGATCGCCAACGAGCGCATGGCCGACGCGGTCGCGCAGGTTTCCCTGCGGCGCGGCTACGATCCGGCGGATTACGCCCTGGTCAGCTTCGGCGGGGCGGGGGGGCAGCACGCCTGCGCGTTGGCCGGGATGCTCGAGATACAGACGGTGCTCATGCCCGCCGATGCGTCTCTGCTCAGCGCGGTCGGGCTCAGCGCGGCGGTCATCGAGCGGTTCAGTGAGCGGCAGATCCTGCAGCCGCTGGAAGAGGTTGGAGGGGAACTGGCTCGGCATTTCCGGGAGATGGCGGAGGAAGCGGTCGAGGCGGTGGCGGAGGAGGGTGTGGACCGCGCGGAGATCGAAGTC
>SLDM01000209.1 GCA_007125255.1 Phycisphaerales bacterium | reverse complement strand
TGCCCGCTGCCGGAGGCGGCACACATATCGAGACTCATCTTGTCCAACTGAATGGCCTTGGCGTGCACGGCAGCTTCAAACGACATGGGCAACCTTTCCCCCGGCGCAAAAGCCGGGCCGAAAACGAACAAAGGGCACGAATGAGAACTCCGGAGTATCGCACGGGAGGCGCGTTTCGGCAAGTTTCGGCGGTGATCTCGGGGTCCCGTCCCGGGAGGGCCGTAACGCCCCGAACCGGCCAGGCTGGTTCGCGCCACCCGGATTCACACGGGGATCCTCTGGTGTCGCTCCGCTCCGGTGCGGCGCGGGGCGGATCACTCCGGTGACGCGCTGCCGGACCGGTGAAGCTTGGCGCGCATCCGGTTCAGGGGGCGATTGTCCGGGAAGTCCAGCGGCAGCAGGATCTCGCCCGACCAGTAGCGGTCGTTCTGGAAGTCGCGCAGCGCCATGAGCGGATTCGAGCGAACCCGCAACTGCCACGTGGAATCGGAAGAGTCCAGTCCGGCCAGTAGCCCGGCCCTGCCGGTGAGAACGATCGATTGGTATCCCGAGAGGTGGCCGCGCCGAAACCACGGCGCGCCGCACTTCAAGATGGAACTTCCCCACCACCCCTCCGCGGAAGCGACCGGCCGGCCGTCGCGCAGAAGTTCGATGGCGACGGCGAACGTCAGGCCGGGATCTTCCAGGAGACCCGGCGCGAGGTCTGCGAGCGACACCTCGGCACGCAACTGATCACCTCGTGTCGTGACCGAAGTGACGCGCAGATTGGACTCTTCAGCAAGCAATCGGTCGAGTTCGGCATCGCGCACCGGCGTCAGGACATCGTCGACCGTCCCCTCGATCCGAACCGGGTGGTGAATCGTTTCGCGCCAGAGTGTCGGTTCAAAGGGTAAGTCCGTCCGCCTGATTCGCGCGGCAAAGGAGACGCCCTCGGTACTCGCCGGTGGAGTTCCGACATCCTGCGTATGGTCCCCGTAATCCGGGATAATAGTGGCGAGGATCATTGAGGGCAACGTATAACAGCGAGCCTCCTTCGCGCCGGGGTACGTCGGTTTCACCTCGGATCTGACGCCTGCATAACGAAACCACGGTCCGTCGTAGCGCAGGTGGATGCGCAGGGGAATACCCTCCGGCCAATGGTCGCGGGTCGTGATGACGAGGTTGTACGGCTTGTCTTCATCCCGGGAGACGCGTTGCGGATTGGTGCAGCCGAAGCCGGCAGCCATGATCACGACGAGCAGCGCGATTGAAGTCACTCTTGACATGTTCAATCCCCGTTGGCAAGACGGTGGAAAAAAAGTCGAGTTCAGCGCGAGACCGCCAGGGACGGTTCGGTTCCGTTGACGGGACGGGGCTGCACGTTGGTCTCGCGCGTCAGCTGCGGAAAATAATCCTGGATCGCGGCGACCGACCAGGCCCCGGACCGCAGTGCGGCGATCGCCTGCACCGCCGCCCGCGCCCCCGCGATGGTGGTGATCATCGGCACGCCCGCCCGGACCGCCATCGCGCGGATGCGGCCCTCATCCGTCGCCGCGCCCTTCCGCGTCGCGGTATTCAGGATGAGCTGGATCTCGCCGTTGGAGATCTTGTCGAGAATGTTCGGCCGAGCCCCCTCGGAGATCTTGCGCAGCGGCTTCGCATCGATCGAATGCTGCCCGAGCATCTCGTGCGTGCCGGCGGTGGTGTAGACCGTGAAGCCCATCGACACGAGCTGCCGGGCGATCTCCGGCATGTGCGGCTTGTCCGAATCGCGCACCGACAGGAAGACATTGCCCTCGACGGGCAGTTCGATTCCCGCCGCCATCTGCGCCTTGGCGAGGGCGACCGGAAGCGCGCGGTGGGCGCCCATGACCTCACCGGTGGAGCGCATCTCCGGCCCGAGGATGACATCCACCCCCGGGAAACGGTTGAACGGAAAGACCGGCTCCTTGACCGCGAAGAAGCCCGCATCCGGCACTTCTTCGACCTGAAGGCCGGCGAGCGACTGGCCCATCATGATCTTCGCGGCGATGCGGGCCCACGCGACACCCTTGGCCTTGGCGACGAACGGCACGGTGCGCGAGGCCCGCGGGTTCACTTCGATGATGTAGATCTCATCGTCCTTCACCGCCATCTGCACGTTCATCAGGCCGCGCACGTGCAGCCGTTCGGCCAGGGCGCGGGCCTGGGTCTTGATCCGCTCGATGATCGGTTTGGACAGGGAATAGGGCGGAATGGTGCAGCTGGAGTCGCCCGAATGCACGCCCGCCTCTTCGATGTGTTCCATCACGCCGCACACCAGGGCCCGCGGCTCGGCGCTGGTGGCGACGATCTGTTTCGGCGCGGTGTCGACGTGCGGGGTGAAGTCGGCGATCACATCGACATCGACTTCGATCGCTTCGGAGAGGAACCGGTCGATGAGCACCGGGGCATTGGCGAGTTCCGAGACGTCGACGGCGTCGCGCATGTACCGGCGGAGGGCGGTTTCGTCGAAGCACGTCTCCATGCCCCGTCCGCCCAGCACGTAGCTGGGGCGCACCAGTACGGGGTAACCGATCCGGCCGGCAATGGCGACGGCCTCTTCGAGTGATCGCGCAATACCGTTTTCCGGCTGCCTGAGGCCGAGCTCATCAAGCATCGCTTTAAAGTGATCGCGATCTTCGGCACCGTCGATGGACTTGAGCCCCGTGCCGATCAGCGGCACGCCGGCGGCGACAAGGCCGTGGGCGAGGTTGAGCGGCGTCTGCCCGCCGAACTGGACGATCACGCCCACCACGCCGCCGGAACGATCGGGTTTCTCCACGCCGCCGCCGTTGAGCCGTTCGATGATGTTCAGCGTATCTTCGAGCGTGAGCGGCTCGAAAAAGAGCAGGTCGCTCGTGTCGTAGTCGGTCGAGACCGTCTCGGGGTTTGAGTTGATCATGACCGACTCGTAGTCGAGTTCCTTCGCGGCGAACGACGCCTGCACG
>SLDM01000231.1 GCA_007125255.1 Phycisphaerales bacterium | reverse complement strand
GGGTTTGAGTGACGGAGTGACGGAGTGAGGGCGGGTGCGAGATCCCCATAACAGGGGACCCTGGGGGCTGGGTGCATTGGACCGGTGAGGGGTGGCGTGGTCTGAGCGGAGCGAAGGTCACGAGGAGAAGCGACGGCGCGACGGAGGGGCGAAGCGACGAAGGGGAGGGTTGGGGGAGGCACGGAGGGGCGGAACCTTCAACCTCCGTCACTTCGTTACTTCGTCACTCCGTAACTTTTTCCCCTTCGTGCCTTCGTCGCTCCGTCGCTTCGTCGCTATCCCTTCGTCACTCCGTCACTTTCCCTTCCATTTCGTTGTGCAGGAACCGCCACCGCCGCGCGGCCCCGCCCCGTCCGAGACCGTGTCCGGCCCGGGGGAACATCATCATCTCAAACGGCCGGTTGGCCCGTTGCAACTCGTCGATCAACTGCCACGCATTGGCGGGGTGGACGTTGTCATCCATCATGCCGTGCATGATCAGCAGTGACCCTTCGAGCCGGCCGGCGAGCTTCACACACGAGCCGGCATCGTACCCCTCGGGGTTCTCCTCGGGCGTGCGCATGTACCGCTCGGTGTAGATCGTGTCGTAGTTGCGCCAGTCGGTGACGGCGGCACCCGCCACCGCGGCGTGGAAGAGCTCCGGATAGCGCAGCATCGCGAGCGCCGCAAGGTATCCACCGTAGGAGTGGCCCATGATGCCGATCCGGTCCGGGTCGATGTAGGGTCGCTCCAGTAAGGCGCGGACGGCGGCCACCTGGTCATCGAGGTCGACGGTGCCGAGCCGGAGGTAGGTAGCCGACTCGAACGCCTTGCCGCGGTGCGGGGTGCCGCGATTATCGATGCGCACGATGATGTAGCCGAAGGCCACGCCGGGGCTGATGGGGCGGTACTGGTTGCGGACGCGCTGGAAGTACGGCCCGCCGTACACGTCGAGAAGCAGGGGGTAGACCTTCTCCGGATCGAAGTTCGGCGGTTTGTACATCACGCCGTACAGCGGCGTCTCGCCGTCGGCGGCCTTCACCGTCATCAACTCCGGGAGGTCGAGGCCGCGATCTTCCAGGTAACTTGCATCTGACTCCGCAAGCGTGCGCAACTCCTGCCCATCGGATGAGAACAGGATCGCGCGGGGTCGCTGATCGATGGCCTCCTCTCGCGCAATGAACCATGATCCGCAGGGTGAAATGTCGAAGTGTGTGAAAGATCGTCCGGCCGGCGTGAGTCGGCGAGACCCGCTCCCATCGAAAGGCGCGACGTGCAGGTGCTCGTTGATATGCACAGTGTCACAATGCGCGATGAAGTACACACGCTCGCGCTCGGCATCGATGTCCACGATCTCGCGCACCGGCCACGCGCCTTCGCTCAGGACGGCAAGATGACCCCTTTCAAGGCACCAGAGACGAAGATGCTTCCAGCCGGTGGCCTCGCTGCCCCAGAGAAAGCGCGTTTCGCCCTCCCGATCGCTGACAAACTCGAAGATCGGCAGGTTGTCCTGCCAGGCATCGGGCTGGGATTCGGTCAGAATGATGCGCGCTTCGCCGGTCTTCGCGCACGCAGCGACGAGTTCGAGCACGTTCTGATGACGATTGGTGCGCTGGTAGAGCAGTTCGCGGCCGTCAGGTGAGAAGCGCACACGGTAGACGTAGTGGCCGGTGTCATCGCGATCGCCGGTGTCGATGCGGGTCCTGGTCTCCGTCGCGAGATCAAAGACCCACAGCAGCGCGACCGGGTTGGGATCGCCCGCTTTGGGGTACCCTTCGACAAGCACTTCGGTGCGAAGTTCGGTGAGCCCGTCGGTCAGGAAATAGTCCGGCACTTCGCGCTCATCGAACTCGTAGTAGGCCAGGCGCGATGAGTCGGGCGACCACCACATCGCTTCGGTCTGCCGCAGTTCCTCGCCGTAGACCCAGCTTGCGCGCCCGTAGCGGTGCTTGCGCTCGCCGTCCTCGGTGACGACGATCTGCTGGCGGTCTTCCATGATCTCCAGAGGTTCGATCACGACATTCCAGTCAACGCTGCTCGCGATCCAGTGGCCGTCGGGTGAGCGCTCGGTACGCCGCTGCTCACCGCGCCGCGGCCGGCGCGGGTCGCGGTCCGGCTCAACGTCTGGTGCTTCGATGACCGCATCCGCATCGATCACGCTGATCTCATTCGTCGCCAGTTGGACGCGTCGCCACGCGCCGGCGTACTGCACATCGACCGCGCTGCCATCGTCATGCCAGCGGACATCCTGCAATTGCGCTTCGGCAGTTGCGCGTCTCTGCAGCCGCGTCAGAGCAACGTACCTGTCATAGCCCGGCAACTCGCGAAAGCGGTCGTCCGCCGACGCTCGGAGGGCGGGAACGAGGCCGATCACGTCGGCGGTAACGATCAGGAGCAAAACGAACAGCGCGGCCGGGAGCGGCCGCGCTGATTGGGAAGTTCGTTGGTTCATCTCGCGACTCTCAGTTCATTCGCCGATACGGGCGGCGGACTGGAAGACCTTCATCCGGTTCTGAATCTCCTCCCGCGTCGTGTTGCGCAAGCCGTCGAGTCCGAAGGATTCGAGCGTAAAGCTCGCGGTGACGGTGCCCCACGCGAGGGAGGTCTGGATCGACCGGAAATCCGTCGCGTCTTTCGCGGCGAGGTAGCCCATCATGCCGCCGGCGAACGAGTCACCCGCACCGGTCGGGTCGACGACCTGCTGCAGATCCGACGGATAGGCGGGCATCGTCGCCACGCCGTTTTCGTGTACGAGGATCGCGCCGTGCTCACCCTTCTTGACGACGACGAAGCGCGGCCCCATCTCGATGATCTTCTGCGCGGCGCTGATGGCGTTGCTGATCTCGGTGAGTTGCTCGGCTTCCTGATCGTTGATCACAATGCCGTCGAGTTCGCGGAAGAGCTTGAGCAGCTCGTCGTGCGCGATGTTGATCCAGAGATCCATCGTGTCCGCCACGGCGAGCTTGCGGTCGGGGAAGTGGCTGAGCAGTTCCAGCTGCACCTCCGGGTGGGTGTTGGCGAGGAAGATGTACTTGCTGTCACGGTACGCCTCGGGCACCTGCGGCGGGGGCTCCTCGAGCACGCCGAGCTCGGTGAACAGCGTCTCGCGCTCGTTCATGTTCTCAAAGTACCGGCCGCCCCACGCGAACGTGCGGGAGTCCTTCCGCTCTTCGAGCCCCTTCAGGCAGATGTTCGGGAAGCTGTTGAAGAGCGTGCGGTGCTCCTCCGGCCAGTCGCCGCCGACGGCGCCGACCACGCGGACCGGACTGTGAAAGGATGACGCCGCCGCGAAATACGCGCAGGAGCCGCCGAGGACCTTCTCCGCATTTCCGGTGGGCGTGTGAACCGTGTCAATTCCGATAGTTCCTGTGACAAGTAATGACATGTGTCATATTGTAGCGAGATGACGTCGCCGCGCCGCCCGGGCGGGGCACGGCCCGCGTCAAACATTGTTGCCGGAATCGATTGAACTCCCAATGGAAAGCTGGAGGAAACCTGTCATGACCAACCCCATTCCGCAGGGCCACGAAGGCCTGATTCCCCACCTCGTCTGTTCGCCTTGCGCCGATGCGATCGAGTTCTACCGGAAGGCGTTCGGCGCCGAGGAAGTCTGCCGCATGGCCTCGCCCAACGATCCGCGGCTGATGCATGCGGAGATGAAGATCGACGGGAAGACGTTCTACCTCGCCGATGATTTTCCCGAGTACTGCGGCGGCCGCTCGCGCACGCCGGCAATGCTCGGCGGGACGCCGGTGAGCATCCATCAGTACGTCGCCGATTGCGACGCGGCGATCGACCGGGCGGCAAAGGCCGGAGCGACGGTGACGATGCCCGCGACCGACATGTTCTGGGGCGATCGGTACGGCCAGGTGGTCGATCCGTTCGGCCACCTCTGGGCGTTCGCCACCCACCAGCGCGACATGACGGAAGAGCAGATGCAGAAGGCGGCCGAAGCGATGTTCGCGCAAGGCGCGCCGTAAAGTAGAGGCAAGCGACGAAGCGACGAAGCGACGGAGGGACGAAGGGGTGGCGTGACGGCATCGTCGTCGTGCCTGCGAAAGCGGGAACCCAGGGAGCGCGAAGTCAGCTTTGAAGTTTCGTCCCCGGTGCGATGGCCTCACTCTGGCCTTGCGCCGCCTTACTCCGGCCGCGCACCGGTTCACCCCACCCGCCGCGGAACGGGTGCCCGTGCGCCGGCGCGGCCTCAACTTCGCGACTCGGCCCTGAGCCACCATGAGCCGATTCCGGAGTCCGGCGGCAGATGCTATGATTCGTCACTTCGGGGCGTTTAGCTCAGCTGGCTAGAGCACCGCCGTTACATGGCGGGGGTCACTGGTTCGAGTCCAGTAACGCCCATTTCCACCCGTTGCGCTGCCTCGGGCCTGTTCCCGTTTCGCTGCGAAGACGCGATCCGGCCTGCGGTTCTGGTTGGTACGGGCGCGGGTTCCATGCTTCACCGCGCCAGCGTGAAGCATGTGGACTACCAGGGACAGAAAGAGTGACCGGGTGGACCGGCGATCTGCACCCATCCTGCTTTATCCACCCGTATCCACCCGTATTCACCCGTATTCACCCGTATTCATGGCTTCGCCCATTTTCCGAGGAGGACGGGACGAAGCATGGCACCCCCGGTCGAAGCCCCGCCCTTCGCGGGCATGAGCCGGGATCCCTCCGTCGCTCCGCCGCTTCCCCTCCATTCCGTCATTCCCGCGCAAGCGGGAATCCAGGGGGACGCGCCGGGAGCGTCCCGCGTTCCGAAAGTGCCCGGTGCACAGAACGCCTCCTGTCTACGGAACGTGCTCTTCACGAAGAACGCCTTCCGCGCACCGCAACCGTCTCGCACGCCGAACGCATGCTCCGCGCCCCCTGGGTCCCCGCTTTCGCGGGGACGAGGTGTGTTGCATTCTTGCGCACATGGGCGGTCACTTGCGCTAACCGTTTCGGTCCTCCGCTATCCCTTCGTCACTTCACCCCCTCCGTCGCTTCGTCCCTTTCATCCCTTCATGCCCTTTCCGGAAGCTCAAACTGCACCACGGCCGACGATGGCATCACCGGATAAGCCAGGCGCGTCCGGAACACCTTGAAGCGCCTGCTCTCCCAGCCCACCCGGTCGAAAACGTACCGGGCAAGCTCGGCATAACGCGGCACATCCGGTGTATGCAGGACGGACGGTCCCATGCCGAGGTATTCCGGAGGTTCGAGCTCGCAGAGCAGGTCTCGGTCGAGGTCTCGTGAAGCGCGATCGGCTCCGCGGTGGTCGCTCAGCACCCGCGCGGTCGGCTCGATGTGCTCATAGAGATCCTCGTGAACGAGCAGGTCAAGAATCAATACCTCAGCCGGCGTGCGGATGTTCGCGGCGAAGTGGCCGGTTCGATCGTCGCCGACGGCATAGCGCGGCAACTCGCCTTCGCAGACGTGCCCTCGCATGGTGGTCAGCACCGTCTCATTGCCCACGCCATCCGCCTGGATCTCAAGCACGGTTCGCCCGCGCTCGCTGCGAGCCTGCGTCACGTTCAGCGCAGGCACCGTACAGAATGGTCGAATCAATCCCGCGGGATTTGAACTCGCGCCACCTTCCTCATCGATGAGTCGCCGTCCGTGCGGTTGGCGCACCTCACCCTGATCATCGCGCACGCGGGCATCCATCATCATCCACGGCACATTGCTGCGAAAGCGGCGAAGGTCGATGATGCCGCCGATGGAAAAGAAATCGGTCAGCGCGGGGTCTTCACGGTTGGATTGCAGCCCAAAGACAGAAAGGGTCGTTCTGCCCTGCAGGCCCCAGATGTGACTGTTGGGCTTGAACGCAGCCCGGCGGTGATTGAAGTCGATCTGACTGGTTTGACCTGTGGCCAGACCGGCGAGCATGGAGTCAAAGTCGGCCCGGGCGCCGGCGTAGCGCTTGGCGACCCGTTCGAGATTCTGCAGGGCCGCCTCCGCCGCCCGCGCGGCATCATCGGGCGTCCCCTCGCGTCGAGCCGCATCGATGACCCGGGTGACGCCCGTCACGGTGGGCAGGTTCGCGGCCTCTTCGAGCGGATAACGGGCGTGGGCAAATTTATGCACCTGCCAGGCAAGCTTCCGGTGCACCCCGAGGCGGGTCTGAAGCTCCGACGGCCGCCGCAGATACGGTCCGGGCAGACGACCGATGACGTCCAGCAAAGCCCGCTGGAGAGTGGTCAGGGCCATGACGGCCTCGGTCTCGAAGCCGCTTGGTTCAGCGGTGGTAGGGGTCATGAACGACATTTCTGAATAGAGATTACATCAGTTTGAGTGACGTGCGCATGATTCTGCAATAAGTTTCTGGAAACCGTTTGCGGAGTGTGATTCTTGGGTCCATAGTGGTTACACGAGCCCGGCGGGGCTCCCTGGCTTCCCTTTTCTGTGATTGTCATGGCCGACGGGGACGGGAGGCCGCGATCAACCGCACCCGTAGAGCTGCCTGGAATGGCCACTGGAACCCACTCACCGGAGAACGAAGAACATGAAACCGAGAACTCTCACACTCTTGACCGCCCTCTCGCTTGGAGGGGCCATTCCTGCTGCAGTCGCTGACTGCGAACCCCAATGGGATGTCAGTATCGGCAATCCCGGCCCGGCCAGTTCAGCCGTCAGGGCGTGGGCATCCTTTGATGACGGCTCCGGCGAAGCCCTCTACGCCGGGGGCGGCTTCTCCGGCATCACCGGCGTCGATGATACACGCCGGATCGCGCGCTGGGACGGATCAAACTGGTCCTCGGTTGGCGGCGGCATTGGTGGTGGAGGCTTTCTTGGAGTCTCGGCACTTGCCGTCCACGACGATGGCAGCGGACCGGCCCTCTACGCCGGGGGGACCTTCACCTCACTGGCGGACGGAACCCCCGTCCTGCGCATCGCACGGTGGAACGGAACAACCTGGCAACAGGTGGGCGACGGACTCAACGGAACCGTGAGCGTGCTCGGCGTTTTCGACGACGGGAACGGACCGGCGCTTTACGCAGGCGGTGGATTCACCGGCTCGGGCAACACGCCGCTGAACAGTCTCGCGAAGTGGAATGGCACATCCTGGGTCGACGTCGGTGGCGGCGCTAACGCGTTCGTGCAGGCGATGTACGTCGGCGATGATGGCGATGGTGAGGCGCTTTATATCGGCGGACAATTCACCGGCGTGGGCGCCATTGCCGCAAACGCGATCGCCAAATGGGACGGTTCATCGTGGTCGACACTCGGCAGCGGGTTACCGGAGACCGTTGACGACATCATCATCCACGACGATGGATCGGGTACGACCGTTTTTGCCTCCGGGTTCTTCAGCCTCACCTTCGGAGCTCCTGCCAACTTCGTCGCCCGATGGAATGAATCGGCCGGCGTATGGGAGCAACTCGGCGGCGGTCTGGAATCAGGCGGCGCAGCAAACATTCTTCAGGTTTTCGACGACGGTTCCGGGTCCGGCGCAGAGCTCTATGTCGGCGGCTGGTTCTCCCAGGCCGATGGTCAGACCGTCAATGGAATCGCGAAGTGGAACGGAACTTCCTGGTCGCCCCTTGATGAAGGGCTCAACAGCGATCCGGACTCCTTCTACGTGTGGAACGACGGCACCGGTGATGCGCTGTATGTCGGAGGTCTCTTCTCCGCGGCGGGCGGGCTCGCGACGGAACGAGTCGCGATCTGGCGTGGCTGCCCCGATGATGAGCCGGGCACTCCCGGCGACCTCAATGGCGATGGCGTCGTGGACGTGTTTGATCTGCTGATCCTGCTCGATGCGTGGGGAGCGTGCCCCCGGGAAGGCAGTTGCCCGGCTGACCTCAACGATGACGGGGCGGTGGACGTGTTCGATCTGCTCATCCTGCTCGATAGCTGGGGCTGATCTCAACCGGTCCCGCCGCAGCGACATCGAACCGGGCCGCCGTCCGAGAGGCGGCGGCTCGGTACCGGCTGCGTTCGGCCGGAATCGGTGTGACACAAGGGACCCCACCAACACCTCCTTCCCGAATCGGAGCCCCGCATGCAACGGATCTGCAGTGAACGTCTGCCGCTCGCCGCTCTGGTGGCGCTCGTCGCTTCTGCCGCAATGGCCGACTGTCAGCCCCATTGGGATCACACGATCGGCCAGCCAGGTCTGGGGGGGCAGAGCCCAAACGGTCTCTCGCTCGCGGTTCACGATGGCTGGCTCTACGCGGGTGGGATGTTCGCCACCGCCGGTGGAATCGACGCCTCACGCATCGCGCGGTGGAACGGAGTCGTCTGGTGGCCGTTGCTCACGGGAATGAATCAGACGGTCTGGGGAATGAACAGCTTCGATGACGGTTCCGGTGAGGCGCTTTTCATCGCCGGCAACTTCACCGCCGCCGCGGGACTGCCGGCAGAGAAGCTCGCCCGGTGGAGCGGCACTCAATTCAGCCCGCTCGGGGAAGGTGTCTCCGACGTCGGTGGCGCCGCCGCGATCGGCTTTCTTCCCTTCGATGAGGGCAACGGGGAAACGCTCTTCGTCAACGGCAACTTCACCCACGCGGGTGGCGTGCTCGTCAACTACATCGCTCGCTGGCATCCGGACAGCCAATCGTACTCCTCGGTCGGTGGTGGAATGAACAATCAGGTCAACACCATGATTGCGTTCGACGATGGGCTCGGCGGTGGGGAGCAGTTGTATGTCGGGGGCTGGTTCACCACTGCCGGCGGTGTGCCGGCGAACCGAGTGGCGCGCTGGGACCCGAGTCTGCAGACGTGGTCACCTCTCGGCAATGGACTCGAGGGCCCCGTGCTGGCGCTGGCCGTCTTCGACGACGGGAATGGACCGGCGCTCTATGCCGGTGGCGCCTTTGAAGCCGGCGGAGCCGATCACGACTATGTTGCCCGCTGGGATCCGGCTGCGGAGACCTGGTCTCAGCTCGGCGAATCCATGGACAGCCAGGTCAACGCCCTTGCCGTCTTCGACGATGGTGGCGGGCAAGCCCTGTACGCAAGCGGACTGTTCCAGAACATCGGCGACGTTCCGGCGAGCAGAATCTCGCGCTGGGACGGGGAGCAATGGACCGCTCTTGCCGGAGGCCTCGACGGCTCTGGTCGCGCCATGGTCGTGTATGAGGACTCCATGGGTTCGGCGCTGTATGTCGCGGGAACGTTCGACGAGGTTGATGGCGTACCGGCCAGCGGCATCGTCGCCTGGCGCGGCTGCCCGGCACCTCCTCTCACTCCCGGTGATCTGAACGGCGACGGCGCCGTCGACGTTGCCGACCTGCTCACGCTGCTGGCCGACTGGGGGCCGTGCCGCTCCTGCACGAGTTGCCCGGCCGACCTCACCGGCGACTGCAACGTGGGGGTGACCGACCTGTTGCTGCTCCTCTCCAATTGGGGCTGATGCCATTCGTCCGTGATCCAAGCCCTGTTCACCTTTCCATCCTGGGATTCTCAGCCGATGTTGACACAACCTTTCAGAGTGATTTTGACCACCATGGCCTTCGCTCCTCTTGCCGCCGGTTCGACCGCACTGGCTGATGAGTGTGAACCACACTGGGACCTGGCGATCGGCCAACCGGGACTGTTCGGCAGTTCGGGATTCACCTCAGCCCGCACCATGACGATGTTTGATGGCGGGTCGGGTTCACAGCTTCACGTCGGAGGCATTTTCACCAGTGCCGGCGGCCTGCTCGTCAACCGGATCGCCCGGTGGAACGGCGAGGTGTGGTGGTCGCTCGCCGGTGGCGCGAACCAGACGGTGTGGGGAATGACGACCTACGACGACGGTTCCGGTGCAGGCGAAAGGCTCTATGCCACCGGCTTCTTTACGCAGATCGGAGGCACTGCGGCAAACAAGATTGCGCGATGGGACGGCGGGTTCTGGCAGCCGCTCGGCGCGGGTCTGGGTGATGACGACGCTGGCATTGCGCTGCTTGGTTACGACGACGGCAACGGGCCCGCTCTCTACATCGGCGGCCTCTTCAGCCAGGCGGGAGGTCAAGTCGTCAACGGCATCGCCAGGTGGGACTTTGCAACCCAGACGTATTCGCCTTTGGGAAGCGGCGTGGCGCCCGCCATCAACGCACAGGTCAATGACCTGGTCATCTTCGATGACGGATCGGGATTCGGCGAGTCGCTCTTCGCCGGCGGCTGGTTCACATTCGCCGGTGGCGTTCCCGCGTCGCGAGTGGCGCGGTGGGACTTCGTTTCGCAGGCGTGGTACCCGCTCGGCGAGGGCTTGCCCGGTCCGGTTCTCACCATGGCCCTCTTCGATGATGGCTCCGGCAATGGCGAGCAGCTGTACGCGGGCGGTGACTTCACCCAGGAAGGGCCCTCCGGCTCCGAAGGGTACCTCGCCCGGTGGAACCCCCTGAGAAAAAGCTGGGAGGTCGTGGAAACACTCGCGCACGCAACGAGCGGCTGCTGTCCCGGCGGCCAGATTCACTCGCTGGCCGTGTTCAACGACGGTTCCGGCAACGGATCGGAACTCTACGTCGGTGGCTTCTTCACCAGTATCGGCGGCATCGACGCCGTCAACTTCGCCAGGTGGGATGGCACTCCCGGCGGCTGGTCACCGGTGGGTGAACTCACCATCGACGCCGGAATCGTTTACACGCTCGAGCCCGCCGAAGACGAGAACGGTCCGATTCTCTACCTCGGCGGCGGCTTCACGTCCATCAGCGGGAACACCGTCGGCCGAATCGCAGCGTATCGCGGCTGCCCCGGCGCCCCGGCCATTCCCGGCGACCTCAACGGCGACGGCGCCGTGAACGTCATCGATCTGCTGATCCTCCTCGAGGCGTGGGGACCCTGCCTCAACATCAACAACTGTCCGGCTGATCTGAGCGGTGACGGCGTCGTGAACGTCATCGATCTGCTGATCCTGCTGGCCAATTGGGGGTAGTTCCGGCAACGCCTCGACTCGATTCACGAAGGGTGTGCCGGTCTTCGCCGTGACGCGGAGTCCGGCTTTTTTTTGTTCTCGTCGCGGAGTTCGGCCCTCTTCAGGCGCCGACCACTGCCCGCACGATCATCCGCACCACCATGCCGCCGGTGAGGATCGCGCCGAGCCACTGCACGATGATGCCGGCGCGGTGGGTGGCTTCGATCCAGCGCCAGAAGTACCGGCCGTGGAGGAACAGCGCCACGCCGAGCCACGTCAGGCCGATCCACACCGCGGTGGTCCCCTGGACCACCTCGATGGTGGTGCCTCGGCCGGTGCCGCTGATCAGGACGCTGCTTCCCCCGACCGGCAGGAGCGTCCAGCGCGTG
>SLDM01000151.1 GCA_007125255.1 Phycisphaerales bacterium | reverse complement strand
GAGCGCCCCCATCGGGTCCCACGGCGGGAGTACGATTGGTTCTTCGGAAAGCGCTTTCTGCAGTTCCGGCGGGAGCGAAGACTTCGGCGCCGAAATCTCGAACATGTACTCGTCGAACCACGAGTCATTCATCGTGTAGAAACCCTTCTGGCCGTCCTTGTCGCTCCAGCTGTTCTCCACCCGCCACCGCCGCGGCTTGCCATCCACGATATCCACGCCCGTGAAGAGCATCGCGTGGGTCATCTGGGTCTGATGATACAGCAGCCGCTCGGCCTTGGTGAGGGTGAACTCGGTTTCGTACAGCGTTTCGTAGTCATACAGCCGGGCGTCCCAGATCCCCAGGTCGCTGCGCATCATCGGGCCGACATCGCATCCCATCCAGACCGGCTCGCCCTCCTCGATCGCCTGCATGGCGAGCTTCTTCATCAGATCAATCTCGACATTCAGATAGATCACCCGGCCGCCTTCGACGACGTTGCCGAGAAACTCGACCGTGAAGGTTCGGCCGAATGGGCTCGACGGCCGCGGATCGTGCACGACGCAGACATACTCATCGTACGGAATCGTGATGAACTTCCTGGCGAACTCCCGCGGCGTCATTCTGCCGTGACGATGGAACTTGCGGTCCTTGTCCGTCCACTGCCAGTCCAGTTCCTCCGGCGGCATACCAAGATGAATGACGAGGATCCGGAAAATGACGTCAAGGTACTCATCCTTCTTCCCGCGCACGTCATCCGGCGCTGCATTGCGGCCCTTTGCTTCCCGCAGCGATCGGGCCGCTTCCCGGAGTTTGTGCAGCAGGATGCCGTTCATCCGGCGGGTGTTGGAGGAACTTTCCGTTTCCGGCATCGCGCTCTTGGGGACGAGGCCGTACTTGCGGATCAGGTTCGTGAACATGTTCCACTGCCCGCCGTCCTCGAGCGGGCGATCAAGCAGAAAGGCCACGACGCGGTCATCCAGATCTCGATCGGCGGTTGTGATGATCGCTTCGAGAAAATAGTTGGCGCGCTCGAACTTGTCCCAGAAGAGAAGGTAGTTCTGACTGAACTCAAACTCCTTCAGATTCATCTTCTGCATTGCGCCGGCGCGGAGCAGGTTCAGCCCCGCGAACATCCAGCACCGGCCGGAATTCTTCTGATCGGTGACCGGCCAGTCATCGAGGTGATGCGAAAACGTGTGCGCGGTGGTGGTGACGATGTCACGGTTCAATGCGACGTCCTGGACACTGGTCTGGGCGACGGCATGCCGCGCCAGCCGCGCAGTGGGCCGCGAGGCCACATCATCGCGCATCGCGCGCAGTCGTTCGGGAGTCAGGATCCCGGCCTGCTCACCGGGAACCGGAGTGGCGCCGTTGACCAGTTTCTCCGCCGCCGGATCCGCTGATTGAGATGGTGTCATATGCTCATTACTCCAGATCCGGCGACGCAAATGGCCGCCAAACTTTAACACAAGTGACTGTCAGACAGCGTGATGGAGCCATCGCCCCCCCGCCGCGGGCGGAGGTGGAGAACCGTTTCACCGGACGACCGGAGCATATCCATGGTCATGGATGCGGCGCGTCCGTTCCATCTATTCTGCCAGAAACCCGCGGCGAAGGGAAACATTGTTCGCCCATCCGACGTTGTACCAGCGCATGAAGGAACGCCGTCCAACCTCGGGTACGGGTGTGATCCGGCCACCGTGTGACATGAACGCGCCCCGGCGCGTAGCGGCTCGCAGGCGTGGCCGGGCGCGGGCACGCGAGGCCCCACGAGGGCACGAGAGGGCACGCGAGGGCACGCGAGGGAAAGCGAAGGACAGCAATCGAATCCGCCTCCTCCCTCAACCGTGAGGTGTTCTCACGTGACGCCCTGGACGGCTTGAGACGGCGGGATGGAGGGAGTGACTCCGACCGCCGCATCGAACGGGATGGCTGAGCGTGAAAGGCGAACGAGAAAAGCCATCGTGAACAGCGAACTTTAACAGATAGTCACCCCCATTGAACTGATTGAATCGACGAAAGGATGACCCATGAAGTGGAATGGACTTTGGAGTGGACAGAGGATGCGTCAACTGACCCTGGGCGTTCTGGCGGCAGCCGGACTGGCTCTGACCTCCGCCGGTTTCGCCGGCACCGCCCCGGACCGGGGCAACCACGACCGCGCGGAGCGCGCGGATCAGCCCCGCGCGGCTCTTCAGCAGCAGCGAGGACAGCAGGCGCCGCAGCGCAACGTCAGTTCCCTGCGCGGCCGCAACATTGCCATCCTGGTCGGTGAGGGTCTGCATGACCTGGAGACGCTCGTGCCCATGGCGTACGCCACCAACCGCGGGGCGCGGGTCACCGTGATCGGCGTCGAACAGGAAGAACTCAAGGCGTACAACTCTGACATGACGGTGCACGTGGATCAGCCGATCCAGCGCGTCAGACCGGATATGTTCGATGCGCTGATCATTCCCGGTGGCCGGGGGCCGGCCGCGATCCGCGACAATGATCATGTCATTCGGTTTGTCCGTGCGTTCTACGAATCCGGCAAGCCGATCGCGGCGATCTGCCACGGTCCGCAGATTCTCATCTCCGCCGGTGTCATGGATGGCAAGGAAGCGACCTGCTACGCCGATGTGGCCAGTGAACTGCGCGAAGCCGGTGCCGAGTACAAGGATGAAGCGGTCGTGAAGGATGGAAATATCATCACCTCCCGCGTCCCGGAAGACATCCCGGCATTCTGCAAGGCCTTCGAGGAAGCGGTCACCGAGCATACGGAACGTCGGCAACGGCCCGCCGTTCGCGAGCGAACCCGTGATGCCGAAGATCGTGGCCGGGACCGCGGCCGCGACCGTGGCCGGGATAGGGGCCGGGACCGCGGACGCGATGGCGGCCGGGACCGCGACCGTCGTGATCGCTGAATCGGGTGACCGGTTCACGTCGCCCCCCATGGCCGAACGCCATGCCGCGACTTGACGCGACTTGACGCGACGGACCTGACGCGACGGAGGGTCCGCGTCGCGCG
>SLDM01000332.1 GCA_007125255.1 Phycisphaerales bacterium | reverse complement strand
TGAAGGCGGAGGGCTGTTCGGCGGTGACCGCTGATTCGGCGGCGAGGGGGGCGGGGGGGGCGGAGGGTTACTGTGGAATCGCGCCGGGGTGCATCCACACCCCGGCGACGGGGGCGGGGGTGCGGCAGCCGGTCACCTGCGGCAGCGTGATCGGAACGCCATCGGCACAGAGGGCGCCGAGCACCGCCATCGCCACCGCTTCCCGCGCTTCGGCCGGGATGCCGAAGGTCTCCGTCCGGCTCACCTCCACCGAAGCGTGATCCCTGATCGTCTGGACCAGCGGGCGATGCCGCGTTCCGCCGCCGGCGAGAATGATCTCGTCGGCGTGCTCGCCGATCGAGGCGGCGATGGTCCGGCCGATCGCGCGGGTCGCGCTCGCGGCCAGGTCGCAGCCGGCGACTTCGTCGTCAACCGAATCGATCCATGCGGCCAGTTCATCGCCGGTCCCGAGCGATCGGCCTCCCGCGTTCTGCGCCGCGAGCCGGGCGGCGAGATCCTCAACCAGAACTTCAATCGTCCTGCCCGACGCGGCGTTCCTACCGTCGGGATCGTACGGCGCGCTGAAGGCACGTTGCGCGATCGCATTGAGCAATTGATTACACGCGCAGAGATCCCGCGCCTGAATCTCGCAGTGGCCCGCGGCATCGGTGGCTCGAGGGAGCAGCGTGAGGTTGCAGAAGCCGCCGAGATTGACAATCGCCCGGCGGCGCTCCGGGTTGCGAAAAAGAATCCAATCCGCCAGGGGCGTGATCGGGGCGCCCTGTCCGCCGGCGGCGAGATCGGCCTGGCGAAGGTCGAACACCACCGGGCAGTCGCTGTCCGCGGCGATCGGTGCGGGGTTGATCAGCTGCCAGGAGACCGGCGGCTGGTGAAAGACGGTCTGGCCGTGCAGGGCGATCAGGTCCGGCCGGCATCCGGTCCGATCGATCAACTCGCGCAACACCCGCGCGTGGAGCGATCCGAAACGAAGGGCGAGTTCGGCGACGGCTCCCGCCGTCGCCGGCTGCTGCTGCGAGAACGCCCGTAACTGTGGCACCAGCGGGTCGAGCGCCGCGCTGTGATGCTGAAGCAGTTCAGCCTGCAGCGAGAGCCCTTGACCGGTGATGCGCACCAGTGCGACATCGATGCCGTCGAGACTCGTGCCGGTCATCGCACCGATCACGAATCGGTCGCGGATCCGGGGTGGGGCAGCGTCGGGGTGGTCCGGCATGAGAGAATCATGGCCGGCCCGGGGCCGGCTGTCGAGCGGTCACCGCTCGCGCGCCGGACGATCGCGTACAATCTTCGCCTCGTGACTCGTGGCACTCCGAAACTTGGGCCCCATCCGAAGGCAGGAACATGCTCAAGCGCATCTTGGTGACGGGGGGAGCAGGGTTTCTCGGTTCGCACCTGTGCGATCGGCTGGTCGCCGCCGGCCAGGACGTCGTCTGTGTGGACAACTTCTTCACCAGCCAGAAGTCCAACATCGATCATCTGCTGGACTTCCATAACTTCGAGCTGATTCGCCACGATGTGACCCACCCTCTCTGGCTGGAAGTCGACGAGATTTACAATCTCGCCTGCCCCGCCGCACCGGGACACTACCAGTACAACCCGATCAAGACGACGAAGACCAGCGTGATGGGGGCGATCAATCTGCTGGGACTGGCCAAGCGCGTGCGCGCGAAGATCCTGCACGCTTCGACCAGCGAGGTGTACGGCGATCCCGATGTTCACCCCCAGCCGGAGAGCTATCGCGGCAATGTCAACCCGATCGGTCCGCGCGCGTGCTACGACGAAGGCAAGCGCGCGGCAGAAACCCTGATGTTCGATTACCACCGGCAGAACAAGGTCAACATTCGCGTGGTCCGCATCTTCAATACCTACGGTCCGCGCATGCATCCGTATGACGGCCGGGTCGTGAGCAACTTCATTCGCCAGGCCCTGCGCGGCGAAGACATCACGCTCTATGGAGACGGTTCGCAGACGCGTTCCTTCTGCTACGTCGATGACCTGGTGGACGGCATGTTGCGCATGATGAGCGCCGGGGACGACTTTCCCGGACCGGTCAATCTCGGCAACCCCGATGAGTTCACGATCCGGGAACTGGCTCAGCAGGTGATCGAACTGACCGGCTCCCGCTCGAAGATCATCGAAGCAAGGCCGTTGCCGGAGGATGATCCGGTCCAGCGGCAGCCGGACATCACGCTGGCGCGGCAGAAGCTGGATTGGGAACCGGCAGTCAAGCTCCGGAACGGGCTGGCGAAAACGATCGAGTGGTTCCGGAGTGTGGACCTTTCGACATTCCGCGCCCCGACGCCAAACTACTGATCGCTTGCGATTCCGCTTCAGCGGCCATATGAATCCATATGAATCATGGGATGATGCGGAAACTGCGACATGCCGAAAGTTGAAGCCATTGCATTCGGCGATCAGACTCGGACCGCGCCGGGGGTGCGGGTCCGTCAGGAGCCCAACGGGATCGAGATCGTGCTCGGGCGCGATCGCCGTGCCGCCGACCGGATCTTCTCGGTGATCTTCGTCCTGATCGGCGGCGTGATCGCGGCCGGCAGTGTCGCGTTGGCGATCTACGCCCACACCGTGACGGGTGGACACCTGCCGGCGATTCTGACGCTCGCGGTGGCGGCGGTGATCGGCTTTGCCCTCGGGCTCTTCATGGTGCGCAGCGGCGTCTTCTCCCTGTTCGGCCGCGCCCGGATCGAAGTGCGGGGCTCGACGATTCAGACGGTCGAGACGGCCGCATTCTTTCGCCGCGCCCGGGCGTCGCTCGATCAGCTTCCCACACGGCTTGCCGTTCGCAACGACTTCGACAGCGCGGAGACGGCGGCGGCGGTGCGGGCGGTGACGAGCAACACCGATCGCCTGGAGGCGCGCTACTCCGACGGGTTCACGGTGACCCTCGCGAGGTGGTTTCCCCGTGACCGGCTCAAGGATGCGGCCGAGGCGCTGGCCGACTATCTCACCGAGCACGATGCGTCGGGCCGGCC
>SLDM01000143.1 GCA_007125255.1 Phycisphaerales bacterium | reverse complement strand
TCCGAAGCGGATGTCGTCATCGTGCCGCACATCTACTTCGTGCGCGATTCGGAGATCGAAAAACAGCGCATCAGCGCGGCGGATCTCGTCGATCGACTCCGTCAGCGCGGCGTGTCGGCGATGCACCTCTATCCGTTCGAAGCGATCGTCGAGCAACTTGAGAATATCTGCCGGCCGGGCGACCTGCTGGTGATCATGGGCGCGGGGCCGGTCTGGAAAGTCGCGCACCAGTATCTTGCCCTGCGGGATTGATCTGGTCCCGCGCCGCGAGCAGCGCGTTCTCCACCCGCAATCCGGTGGCGCGCATCACCCAGAGCAGCCAGAGACGAACCAGCCAGACCGGCATCCAGGTGGCGGTCCAGCGGCCCCGCGCGGAGAGGCGCAGTCTCGAGGATCGTTCCGTTACCGGCATAATCTCGTACTCGCAGATGTGGGGAAACCCGACGTGATTGCCCCGCCGCGAGAGATCGCTCACCGCGTAGCCGCGCCCTTCGCGCCAGCGCAACAGGCGGCTGCGGCGATGGACGCGCAGCCCGGCCAGCCGATGTTCGATCACCAGCCGCGTGCCGACGGCGGGGATCGCGCGGCCGGTCGGCACTTCATCGCGCACCTTTGCGTGCAGCGGGTCCATCGTGATGAACCGGCGCAGATCGCGCATCTGGCCCCAGACCACCGAAGCGGGCAGCGGCAGGTCGATTGTCTTCGTGGCGTTCACGCGCCAGCGACGGTGCGGCTCAACGCGGATCATGATCAGCGGCCCTCCCATCGTGCGGGGCGCACGGTGACCGAACCGGCTCGCCCCGACTCCGCCTCGCGGGCCATGCCTTCCAGCACGTGTTCGTGCAGCGTGCGCACGGCGTAGTGTTCGCCCCAGCGCCAGGCGAAACGCGGGCCGAGCAGCGGTTCGTACTCCGTGGTCAGCGTGACGCGGGTGGACTGATCATCGATCACCTCGAAGCGGAAGCGGCCGCCGGTGAGATGGACATCGCGCTCGTAGCCGATCGACTGCTCGGCGATGGTGAAGGCCAGGAGATGCGGCGCCTCGACTTCGGCGATGCGCTTGGTGAGCCGTCCCTTGTTGTAAATGCAGACCTTCTCATCACCGGCGCGGGCTGACGAGCCGTAGGTTCGAAGGGGGTGGGCAAGTCCGATGCGGAGAATCCACGGCGGATCGTGGGTGACATCTTCATAGAACATGATGCTCTCCCACGCGGTGTCGATCGGGGCGTGGATGATGCGCGTGGTCGAAACCGATTCCCGCGGGGTAATGGTCCCGAAACGGTCTTCCATGACGGCCCCGAACAGCAGCAGGGCGAAGAGAATGAGCGAGGGCAGGTAGGCGGATTGTTCGTAGCCTCGCGCCTTGAGGATCGTGCGAAGGATCAGCCCCGCCACCGCGCCGCCACAGATTGGCAGGAGAAAGATCCCGCTCAGGATGATCGCGCAGAAGGGGCCGGCCAGACTTAAGGTAAGTGCGCTGAGCACCATGGCCGTCACCAGCGTCAGCGCCAGCGCGGGCATCAGGATCCACGCCGCGCTGAACCGGTAGCCGAGCAGACAACCGGCCGCCAAAGGTACGCCGATCCAAAGCGCCCACCCCCACTGACCGAGCAGGGCGAGGATCGCCATGGAAACCGCCCCGAAGATCATCGCCTGAATCAATCCCGGCAACCAGAGCTTCCACCGCACGAACGGCGGTTTACGCGTGAAAGTGCCGGCATCGTAGAGATCGAACGATCGGCCGCACTCGGGACAGCGCGATTGCTCAAGGCCTTCCAGGACGTAGTAGCAGTCGAGGCACCGCGCCGGCGCAATATCCCGAGGCAGCAACGCATCGGATTGATTCGGTGGCAGCCCGGACACGCACCAATCGTATCGAATTTCGACGGCGGGCTCGGCCGGGGCGGGGCGAAGCGGTCCGGAACCGATCCCGGCGCACGCTTGCCAAGGCCGCCGGATTGGCGGATCATGATGAGATCTGAATCCGACGAATGAGGATGCGATCATGATCGACAAGGTGTACGACACGGCAAGCGCGGCCCTCGACGGCCGGTTGAAAGATGGAATGACCATCGCCGCGGGCGGGTTCGGGCTCTGCGGCATCCCGGAGCAATTGATCATCGCACTGCGCGACTCGGGGGTGAAGGAACTCACCATCGTCTCGAACAATGCCGGCGTCGATGACTGGGGGCTCGGCCTTCTGCTTCAAACCCGGCAGGTTCGCAAGATGATCTCGAGTTATGTCGGCGAGAACGCGGAATTTGAACGCCAGTTCATGAACGATGAGCTCGAAATCGAGTTTACGCCCCAGGGCACCCTGGCCGAGCGGCTCCGGGCCGGCGGGGCGGGCATCCCGGGCTTCTATACACGGACCGGATTCGGCACCCAGGTGGCGGAAGGCAAGGAGGTCAAGGAATTCGACGGGGTTCAATACGTCCTCGAACGCGGGATCGTCGCGGATCTCGCCCTCGTCAAGGCGTGGAAAGCCGACCGGGCGGGCAACCTCGTCTACCGGAAAACCGCGCGGAACTTCAATCCGCTCGTCGCCACCAGCGGCCGGGCGTGCCTGGCGGAGGTCGAGGAAATCGTCGAGACCGGCACCCTGGACCCTGACAACATCCATACGCCCGGCATTTTCGTCGATCGCGTCGTCCAGACGGTGAGTGAGAAACGGATCGAACAACGAACAATCACCGAACGAGTATGACCGCGCCGCGATCCGCCCGCCGCCGCCTCGCCCCGCCCCGAACGGGCGCGGGATCTTCCCGGAAGTCAGCACTGGCTATGGGCTCTGGCTAAGGGCTCTGAATTCGGGCTCCAAGCGGGGGGCTCCGGCCGGGAGGCGATCTTTCTCCGCATCCGGAGCGGCGAATGACCGATAGCTTCCAGACGGCCGCGGATGCATGGTGAATTGTCAGATTCACTGCCATAACTCGCCGGATCGTTCGTTGGATGACTGTCAGCAGGCACCACGATCGGGCCCGGCCCGCCGAAAGCGTCTCCACTACTCGGGGGCGACCCGGAACGGAGGGCGGCCGGCCGTTCACCGCTGACACCCCCGCGTCCCGGTGCCGGGTCGCATTCGGGCGCTACGCCACCGATGAAACAGATCTTTGCATGAACCCCCAAACGAATTTGCTGAGGAGCTAGTCAGACATGATCAAGGCAACCTGGAACAGGATGAAGTACGCCGCCGCCGGAGCCGGCCTCGCCGCCGCCGCGGTGTTGACCGCCACCGCGACCGCCCAGTCGGGCGCTGCCGGCGCATTCACCGAACTGATGCAGCGCGACTACCTGAGCCGCGACATCGTGTATTTCTCGCAGGGCCTCGAGCTCGATGAAGGCCAGCGAATGATTATCGAATCGCTCTACGAAGATTACCGCGATGAATTCGAACAAGGTTGGCAGGATGTTCAGGATCGACTGAACAACCTGAACGAAGAGCTGCAGAATGCCGGCGAAGACCAGATCATGGACATCGTCCTCCGCCCCCTCGAAGAATGGCGCTCGGAGAAGGATCGTCTCAAGGAACAGTTCGAGCAGAATGTTCAGGTCATCCTGAACAGCGAACAGCTTGATCGCTGGCCGGCCTTCCAGCGGATGATCTTCCGTGAGAAGAATCTGCACGACGGCCGTCTCGCGGGTGAGAACGTCAACCTGTTCCACGTCCTCAACGAACTTCGTCTGAGCGATCGTGTTCGCAGCGAGATCGACCCGGTCGTCGAAGAGTACGACAAGGCGCTGGACCGCGCACTGCGTCGCCGGATCGCGGTCACGCACGATCTCCACAATCACGCCTTCAGCTCATTGCGCCAGCGGGACCGAAGCCCGGAAACCGATCTGCTGCGGCGCGAGGTGGATCGCCGCGTTGAGGTGCGCGATGTGAACGACCAGTACCGGGACAAGATCGCCGAAGCGCTGCCTTCGGACAGCGCCGAAGAGTTCCGCAGCCGCGCACTTGAAATCGGCTACCCGCGCGTGCACCGCCCGCTGCCGGTGACCCGACTCTTCCGTCAGGCCCTGGAACTGGACGACCTGGAGGACGAGGCCCGCGCAGCGCTGACCGAAGCGCAGGCGTCGTGGACGGAAGAGCTCCGGTCGCTCAATACCAACCTGATCGAGACGACGCGCTCTCACGAGCCGCGAAGCATTCGCAACCAGATCGACATGGTGGCCGCCCGCCAGCGCGGCGAGAGCGTGGACCGAATCACCGATCCGACCCGCGATCTGATTCAGCAGCGCAACGAACGGGCGGAACACTACCTCTCGCTTGTTCGGGACCAGCTGACCGAAGAGCAGTTCAACCAACTGCCCGCCTCCCGAAGTGTGATGCGGCAGACGGCGGCGGGCTCACGGGATCGCGGCGCCGGTCGCGGCGAGGTCCGGGACGGTGGACGCGGCGAAGGACGCGGACGCGGCGAGGGACGCGGCCGATAACGAATTCCGAATGTTCACGACCGGCCTTCGGGAACGAAGGTCGGTCGCTTCTTCTCTCCGAACTTTTCATCCCGGGCGGAGTCCACCGCCCGGGACCGCATTTTCCCCGAAGCCGAACGCGCTGACGCAAACGCCGACCATGTCTGAACTCCCCACGACGTCATCCTTCCAAGAGCAGCAACTGCGGGCCGAGCCGGGCGCCAACGGCCAGCCCCCCCCGACCGATCTCTCGGCGGAGGTTGCCAAGCCCGGCAGCGCCGCCGATGAGGAAACGATTCTGCGCGAGAAATGCGAACTGCTCGGTATCGAGTGGCTCACGCAGGTGCCCAAGGCGGACGCCGAGACGGCCCGGCTCATCAGCCCCGACCTCGCCGTGCGACTGAGGATCGTGCCGCTGCGCACAGAAGGCAAGCGCCTGATCCTGGCGATGTTGAATCCGCTCGACGTCGCGTCGGCGGATGAAGTTGCCACCCTGGTCGGCAAGCCCGTCACCCGCGTCGGCATGAACAAGAAGCTGTTCTCCGAACTGCTGCGAGAGAAGTACGGCACGACCGCCGAGCGGATCGCCGAGTCACTCGCCGGCGACGACAGTGATTCCGGCAACGATGTGGAACACAACTTCGATGCGGTCGAGGCCGACGACCTGCACCGCATGGCCGAGCAGCCGACGCTGATCAACCTCGTCAACCTGCTCATCCTCGAAGCGATCCAGTCGCGCACCTCGGACATTCACGTTGAACCCTTCGAGAGCGAGCTCAAGGTCAAGTACCGCATCGACGGCATGCTGATTGATCAGCCTCAGCCGCCGAAGCATCTCCAGGCCGCGATCATCGGCCGCATCAAGATCATGAGCGGCATGAACATCGCGGAGCGCTACGTGCCGCAGGACGGCCACATCGCGCTGCGCTTTGAAGGTCGCAAGGTGGACATTCGCGTCTCGACCGTGCCGACGCTCTACGGCGAATCGGTCGTCATGCGTATTCTGGACAAGAGCCAGTTGCCGCTCGACCTCGTCTCGCTCGGCATGAAGGAAGCCCACCGGGATCAGATGGACCGCCTGATCGGCAAGCCCCACGGCATGGTGCTGGTCACCGGCCCGACCGGTTCGGGTAAGACGACCACGCTCTACGCGTCGCTGTCGAAACTTTACGACCCGCGCAAGAAGATCATCACGATCGAAGATCCGGTCGAATACGAACTCACCGGCATCAACCAGATTCCGGTCAACCCCAAGCGCGGCCTGACGTTCGCCACCGGACTCCGTCACATCCTCCGCCAGGACCCGGACGTGATCTTCGTCGGTGAAATTCGTGACTCGGAGACGGCGGACATCGCCATTCGTTCCGCGCTGACCGGCCACCTGATCTTCTCGACCCTGCACACGAACGACGCGATCAGTTCGATCGGCCGCCTGATCGACATGGGTGTGGAGCCGTTTCTCGCCGCCTCGGTGCTTGAAGGACTGCTCGCCCAGCGGCTCGGCCGGCGCATCTGCCCCCACTGCCGTGAGCAGCGGCCGATTCGCGAGGACATCGCCCACCGTCTCCGGCCGGAGGAGCTGGAACAGTTTGATGGGATGGAATGGCTCGGCGCGGGCTGCGATGAGTGCAACAAGACCGGCACCTACGGTCGGATGGGCTTCTTCGAGCTGGTGACGATCAACTCCTCGCTCCGGCGGGCGATTTCCGACAACAAGCCGGTCTCGGAATTGACCAACCATCTCGGGCCGAACTTCAAGACGATGCGCGAAGACGGCATCACCAAGGCGCTGGAAGGCACGACCACGATCGATGAAGTCCTGCGGGCCACGCAGGATGCGGAAGATTTCATGGCCTGAACCTGAACCGGCCACCGGGACCTTCTGCACGCCGGACCGCATGCACACATGCAGAACATGGCACCTGCGTAACAGAGCCCATGCATAAGATAGACAGATCGGGCCCCAACCCGCCCGAAAGCCCGCCCCAGAGCCAGCAAGAGAGCCAGCAAGAAAGCCAGCAAGAAAGCCTGCCGGAAAGTAACGAGAGAAAATCAGCCACATGAGCCCGCGGCGGTTCCGTACGCCACCGCGACAGATTCGACGGACCTGAACGCCCTATGCCCAGTTTTCGCTACCAGAGCCTGACCGCAACCGGAGAGTCACGCAGCGGCATGATCAGCGCGATCGATCGCGCCGATGCGGTCAAGTCGCTTCACGTCCGCGGTGAAACGGCACTGGCGATCGAACCGGCGGAGGGGCGCAAGAGCAAGCAGCCCCGGAACGGTCAGGCGACCGGCCGGTCCGCCGCGCCCAAACCGAAGGCCGATCAGAACGGCGTGGCCACTTACAATCTTGATTCGCTGATCAACCGGTTCTCCACCAGTTCGTTCGGCGCGAATCGTCACCGCTCGCTCGGCCGGGCGGAAATGGCCTCGTTCATCCGGGAACTGGCCACCGCCATCGAGGCCGGCCTGCCGCTCATGCAGTCGCTGCGCACGGTACGCAAACAGGCGCACGGCAAGGCGATGCCGCAGATCCTCGATCACCTGATCGATCGGGTCGAAGCGGGTGACCCGCTGCACAAGGCGGCTCAGACGTACGGCCCGCCGTTTGACGACATGGTGCTCGGCATGTTGCGGGCGGCGGATGCGTCGGGCGAGATGAGCACCATCCTGCATCAGCTGGCGGACCTGCTGGAGCGTTCGGTCGAGCTTCGCCGCGAGGTGATGGGCGCCACGATCTATCCGATGATCGTGGCCGGCTTCATCGCCGCCAGCGCGGTGGTCCTGGTGACGGTTCTGGTCCCGAATCTGATCGGGCCATTGACGGAAGGAACCGGGGCAATGACGCTCCCCTGGCCGACGGAAGTCATCCTCTGGACGGCGGAGATGATCAGCGCGTACTGGCTTTACTTCATGGTTGCGCTGCTGCTCGGCTTCGTCGGCTGGCGGGCCTGGGTGAACGTCCCCGCCAACCGGTACCGCGTGGATCTCTTTAAACTGCGCATTCCCGTGGTCGGCCGGCTGATGCGCGATGTCGCCGTCGCGCGTTTCACGCGCACGCTGGGGACGCTGACCTCGGCGGGCCTGCCCATCCTGGAAAGTCTGCGCATCACCCAGAACGTGCTGGTCAATCGCGCTCTGGTCGAGGCGCTCGATGAAGTGCAGGACAAGGTCACCAGCGGCAAGTCATTGGCCGAGCCGCTGGAGAATTCCGGCCTCTTCCCGCCGCTGCTGGTCCAGGTGGTCAGCCTGGGCGAGCGTTCCGGCCGCCTGGAAAGCATGCTGATGCACGCCGCGACGGCGTTTGACCGTCAGGTGAATGCCTCTCTGAAATTGTTCAGTCGCGTATTGCCGCCGTTCCTGCTGATCATCATGGCGGGCCTGGGCGGCTTCATTCTCGCGGCGATTCTGCTGCCGCTGCTCGAGTTGCAGGGCATGGTTGGTTGATCTGAGTTTTTCGCGGTGCCGGCGCGAGACCGGCCGCTTTCCCCCAGGGAGTTTCGTGATGTTCGAGAACAAAGAAATGCACCGTCTACTGAATCGGCGCCGGCAGCGCTCCAGCCGCCGCAACCGCCGAGGCTTCTCTCTGCTGGAAATCGTCGTGGTCGTCACGATCATCGCGCTGCTCGCCACGCTCGTCGCGCCGCGTCTGCTCGACAACATCGGCCGCTCCAAGCAGCGCATCGCCCAGAGCGAAGTCGCCAGCATTGCCCAACAGGTCAACCTGTACATGGCGGACCACGGCATGAGCCGCATTCCGCAGGACTTCAATCTCGAATGGCTCACCGAAGGTGATCGGCCGTACATGCGCTCACGGGATCTGATCGACCCGTGGGGCAATCCGTACGTGATCGTCATCCCCGGCGAAGAGAATCCCGACTTCGACATCGTCTCCTACGGCGCCGACGGTCAGCCCGGCGGCGACGGGGAAGATATGGACGTCGTCAACTGACCGATTGCCGTCCGGCCCACCGACCCATGCACGAACCAGCGAACACGATCGACCGAACCTCGATCCCGCCGCGGCTCTCCCCGGCCGGGGTCCGGCCCGCTCATCGCGCGGCCGTCGGTTTCACCGTGCTGGAAATGCTCATCGTCATCACGATCCTGGCGATCCTGGCGTCGATGTTCGTGCCGCGCCTGCTCGGATCGGACGTGCGCGAGTTCCGCCTGACCGCCGAGCGCGTCGCGGACCTGATGACGATGTACGCCAAGCGTGATCACCTGAGCCAGAAGCCGATCGCGCTGCGCTACGACGTGGAGACCTCACGCCTCTACCTGCTGATCTACGACGTGGATTACGAAGGCGGCGACGAGGAACCGTACTGGCATGCCGACCGGAATACCCGGCCGGTCTACCTGCCGGAGTTCGTTGAACTGACCAACGTCATCGCCGACGGCATGTCGATCGACATTTCACGGTGGCCGCTTCAGAATCGGCCGGGACAGCAGCGGCAGTCCATCGATCTGATTCTGACCGGACCGGCCAACGAACGGGTTCGCATCACGCTGCCGCCCTACGCGGTCGCGCCGATCGTCGACGGCCTCGGACGCGAAACAGCGCACGTGCGGCGGGCCGTCGACCTCAACGCCACGGGACGCAGTCGGGAGGAGTGGTAAAGACATGAAGAACCGGCAGGAAAACAATTTCGCCCGTTCCCGCTCGCGCCGGCCCGCGCATCGTCGCGGCTTTGCGCTGATGGACGTCATCATCGGGTCGGTCATGCTCGGCGTCGCGCTTTCGGTCGTGATCTCGCTCTCAAGCCGGTCGCTCGCCTCGCAGACGGACGGCGAGAAGCGGGTCGTGGCCGGCTGGCTCGCCGATGAACTTCTGAGCATGGTGCTGGTCGAAGGCCCGGTCGACTATCCCCGCATGTACGAAACGGCCGGCTACTTTGACGAACCGTTCGGAGAGTTCTGGTACGACCTGGAGATCGAGTACCGCGGCCGCCACGCGCCGCACCGGGTGACCGCCACCGTCTCCTGGCCGAGCGGTCGTGGCCGGCAGGATATCTCCGTGCAGTCGCGCATCATGGAGCGGGATGATCAGGACCTCTTCCTGCCGCGTGAACCGCTGGAGCCGATCGATCGGGAACGGCGCTACTTTGAGCGCATCTACGGACCGGACGAAGCGGAGATGATGCGATGAAAACCCGAATCCACACGCTTCACCGCTCCCGCCGCCCTCAGCGCGCCCGCCGCGCGTTCACGATGCTGGAGATCATGATCGCGGCGGTCATCACCGCCTTCGTGCTCGGCTCACTGTCGCTCAGCCTCTCGCAACTCTCCCGCGCGAAGGACAGCAGCAAGATGCGCCTGGATGCGCACCTCCGGGCGGATGCGGCGCTGGAGTCCATTCGGCGCGACCTGACCTCGGTCGTCCGGCATGAGGATCTGTACTGGACGCGTCTGCTCCTGCGTGATGCGACGGTCAACTCTCCCATCGGGCCGCTGGACCGCGACGATGCCGCCACCTTCACCACGCGCCTGCAGGCGGTGAACGATCTCGATTTCAACGGCGAGGGGATTCAGTACGAATCCCAGTTTCGCGTCATGGAGGATGACGACGGCGCGGTGTTGTGGCAGCGGCTTGACCCGGTGCCGGATGAATATCCCCTGGCGGGCGGCATCGCCTCGCCGATGGTGGATGGCATCATCGCCCTGCGGTTTGAAGCGTACGACGGATACGAGTGGTTCCGCTACTGGGACTCGGATGAACACGGTCTGCCCAAGGCGGTGCGGGTGACGGTCACCGCGAGCGGCAGCCGCAACGGTGAACGACTGTTCGATGCGCCGCTGGCGACGGTGCGGACCATCGTCCCGCTCGATCGCGTGGCGGTGCCGATCGATCATCTCATCCCGGAAGAGGATGAAGAGGAAGAAGAGCTGGAAGACGTGACGGACTACACGGTCGAGGGTGATGGCGCAGGTCCGGGCGGCGCTCAGCCGAACCAGAGCTCACCGTCGCCGGGCGCCGATGATCCCAGCGGCCAGCCCTCGCAGCCCGGCGAGACGCAGCCCGGGGCAACCCCCGGACGCGGCTCCGGTCCGCGCGGTCCGCGTGGCGGCGGCGGACGCGGCCGCGGCAGTGGCGGCGGAGGTGGGCGACCATGAGCAAGTACCTGCAAAAACTCACGAAACGCCGCCGCGGCTCGGTCATCATGGTGGTGCTGTGGACGATGACGATCGCGGCGATCATTACCGCGGGCCTGCAGATTTCCTCCTACCGGCAGGCCTCCCAGGGCCGGGAAACGCTGGAGCGGATCCAGGCACGCTGGGCGGCTCGCGCCGGGATCGAAGAGATGCTCGCGGTCATGACCATGCACACCGAAGAGCCGGAACCGGATGATGCCTTCGCGATGGTGCGAGAGATGGCCCATTTCGCTTACGGCGACACGATCAACGCGAGCTACGACATCCGGCACCACCGCAACGGCCAGGACGTTTTCGGCCCGATGGATGAACACAGCAAGCTGAATATCAATCGCGCCACGATGGTCGAGCTGATGCTCCTGGACAACATGTGGCTGGACATCGCCGACGCGATCGTCGCGTGGAGGGACCGGGAACACGAGGCGGAGGGCTATTCCGTCGCGCGGGAGTACTACCTGAGCCTGAACCCGCCCTACGAACCGCGGCTGGGTGACTACCAGAGCACGGCGGAGATTGAACTTGTCGCTGGCGTCTGGCCCCGCTATCTCCGCGGTGAGGACTGGAACCTGAACGGCCGGCTCGATCCGAACGAGGACGACGGCGGGATGACCTTCCCGGATGACAATGAGGACGGCGTCCTCGATGCCGGCTGGTCGGGCTACCTGACCGCCTACTCCGTGGCGGATGGCGCGACCGGATCGGGTAAGCCGCGCCTCTACCTGCCGAAGGCGAAGAT
>SLDM01000326.1 GCA_007125255.1 Phycisphaerales bacterium | reverse complement strand
GTACGCCACCATGTCGTGGACGGCGTGGGCGTAATCGGCGCCAAAGGCATCGAGCGTCCGGCTGATGCGTTCGGCCGCGACCAGGGAGGTGCCGCGGTCGTCATTCAACTGCTGAAAGCGGATCACCAGCGGTGAGGGCAGCGCCTCAAGCGTGGCCCAGCCGCGCGATCGCAGGGTGGCCGTCACGCGCGACTCGTAAGAGCGGTCGCCGATGCTGACGAGATGAATCACCACACCGCGCAGCGATGTGCCGGGGACATCTTCGGGTCGCTCGAATGAGAATCGCCACCTCGGCAGGTTGGAGTTCTGCCACAACACCGGGTCACCCGAATCGATCAGCTCCGGAAAGTGCTCCTCATCAAACCGGTTCAATACGACCATGAACTTGGAGCCGGGTTCGGTTTCGACGACCAGCGACTGGCCGACCACCTGTGTGGGCGGCAGTTCGTCGACGGGCACCATCAGGCCGAGCAGACGAAACGCCTCGCTGTTGATGGGAATGCCCTGGGCGGACTCGCCGAGCCGGACGATCGCATCGGCATCGGCCGCATCATTGCGGTGGAGCTGCTCCTTCAGAAGCTCAGGGTATCGCTGCGGCCAGGCATCCGCGACGAAGGTGGCGGCGCCTTCGGCCTCCTTCAGGCGGTTCGGGTCAGCCGGCGTGACCACCGCACAACCCGCGCCCCAGATCATGAGCAGGAGAATCGAGATCAGGCTCGTGGCGCCCGGCGTGATCCGGTTGCCACGGGGGTCCCGGGATGGGTTGGCGCAGGAGCGGCTCATGGGGTCATGATCGGCGGCCCACCCGGTTATGTCCACACCGTCATCGGCTGATTATCGATCAGCCGCACCTCATCGAGCCGGGCCGCGATCAAGGCGCGCGTCGGCCGGCTGAAATCACCGACCGGCAGCAGCGTCTCCGAATCCCGCACCACGGCGTAGTCGATGGCCAGATCGTGGGCCCGCAGCGTCTCGATCATGATCGCTTCGGCGGTTTCGGGTTTCTGTGCGGCGTGGGCCGCCTGGAGCGCCCGCACCAGCCCCAGGGCGCGATCGCGCTGTTCGGGGTCGAGGTACCGGTTGCGGCTGCTTTTCGCCAGGCCGTCCGGATCGCGCACCGTCGGCAGGCCGGTCACGGTCAGACCCTGCCAGCGCGGCTGTTCCTGCTGCGCCACCGCGCGGATGACGAGCAACTGCTGGTAATCCTTCTCGCCGAAGATGGCGACCGCCGGCTCGACGAGATCGAAGAGACGCGCGACGACCCGGCCCACGCCGCGGAAGTGATTCGGCCGGTGGGCGTCTTCCAGTCCCGGTTCCGTTGCGACCGGGGGAAGGGCGACCTCCTGTGGCGGCTGACCCGGCGGGTAGATTTCCTCGGCGGCGGGCGTGAAGACGAGATCGGCGCCGATCGCCTCACACGCCGCAAGATCCGCTTCGAGCGTGCGGGGGTAGCGGCTGAAATCCTCGTTCGGGCCGAACTGGTCCGGATTGACGAAAATGCTGACCACCACCGGCTCGCCGAGCGCATCGGCGTGGCGGATCAGGGCGAGATGGCCCTCATGCAGGGCGCCCATGGTCGGCACGAACGCGCCACGCCGACCGGCGAGGCAGTCATGCAGTTCTCGGACCGTTCGGGCAATCTGCATCGCCTCAGCGTCGCCGCTTCGGCCGGGCGGGTCAAATCGCCGATGATTCGGATGATCCAATGGGGAGAAATCCGCCTGATTTCGCCGTGCGATGCGGCTACAATGCCGTATTGAAATTCGCCACTTTCACGCCCTCGGCGTGGTGCAGACCGTTTGCAAGGAGTTGACCGACATGGCTGTGACCGTCACCGATACCGCGGCACGTGAAGTTTCCGCCATCATCAAGCAGCAGGAACTCGACCCGGAGAAGATCTGCCTCCGCGTCGGCGTGAAGGGCGGCGGGTGTTCCGGCTTCAGCTACCTGCTCGATCTCACCGAATCGCAGCGCGATACCGATGAGGTGTGGCATTACGACTTCACCATCTCCGCCAAGCCCGCCAGGGAAGCCGGCGCCGGCGCCGGAGCGGTCAATGCCGCGGATGATGATGGCAACGTCGCCGTCGCGCAGGAAGAGGGCGAGTCCTTCACCCTCCGCGTGGTCTGCGATCCGAAGAGCTATCTCTACCTCAACGGCACCGAGATCGACTTCAAGGACGAGATCATGGGCCGCGGCTTCGTCTTCAACAACCCGAACGCGACCAGCTCCTGCGGCTGCGGATCAAGCTTCAGCGCGTAACCGCCGGGACTTCGAGTTCCAGACCACGACACAAGAAGAGCCCACGGATGACGACATGTCATCCGTGGGCCCTTGGCTTTGAAGATTGACTTCCACGGTCGAGTCGCCATGGTCTCCTGGTGAGCTCTCCGTGATGCGACTGCGATCTCAGGGGGTGCACAGCACCGCGGCGCCGCAGCCACCATCGTTGATTCCATCCCCCGCGCACAAACTGTCCCACTCCGTCTCGCAACAGAACGGATCACAGGCGCAAACCGCTTTGCAGCATGCCGCATCGCTACAGTACGGCGTGCCGTTGGATTCAAAGCACGAGCCGGTGTCCGGCGCGCCGCATCCCTCAGCCGGAGTCGTGTCATCGACTTCACACGTCCCCCAGTTGTCCAGCACGATCAGCAGATCGAAGACGTCCACCACCCCGTCGCCGTTGAGGTCCCCGGGGCAGGTCGGTTCCGGCTGCGGGCAGGTTACTTGAACGGGGTCGGTGAAATCACCCTGGTAGACGCCTCCGACGGCCAGGCAATCGGCTTCTGAGATCGGGGCACCCAGCGCGACGCCGTTGATACAGCACGCGCCGTCGGGAGTCAGGCATCCATCCCAGCCGGCAATGTGATTGACCGTCTGTCCCCCCGCCTCGGTAAAGCCGCCGCCGGCGATCAGATTGCCGTTCCACACCGCGAGGGAGAGGACCGACGTGAAGGTCGGAGTGTCGACACCGGTCTGTCCGCCGGAG
>SLDM01000271.1 GCA_007125255.1 Phycisphaerales bacterium | reverse complement strand
TCCCGTATCCTTCCGGCGCCGGGCTGCACGTGGGGCATCCCGAGGGGTACACGGCCACGGACATAGTCTCGCGCTACTGGCGGATGAAGGGCTTCAACGTCCTGCACCCGATGGGCTACGACGCGTTCGGCCTGCCGGCCGAGCAGTACGCAATTCAGACGGGAATCCACCCCGCCGAGACGACCCGCAAGTCGATCGACAACTTCCGCCGCCAGCTCAAACGCTTCGGGTTCGCCTACGACTGGTCGCGCGAGGTTGCCACCATCGATCCGGACTACTACCGCTGGACGCAGTGGATCTGGCTCAAGGCGTACCGCGCGTGGTACGACCCGGAGCAGGACCAGGCGCGGCCGATCCAGGAACTGGTCGATGCGCTCGACCGCGGCGAGGCCGCCGCCGGGCTGACGCCGGAAGCGTGGCGCGGCATGTCTCCGGAGCAGCAGCGCGAGTTCATCGATCAGCAGCGCCTGGCCTACCTCGCCGAGCAGACCGTCAACTGGTGCCCGAAGCTCGGCACCGCCCTGGCCAACGAAGAGGTGATCGACGGCCGGAGCGAGCGCGGCGGGTACCCCGTCTACCGCAAGCCGCTCCGGCAGTGGATGTTCCGCATCACCGCCTACGCCGAACGCCTGCTCAAGGACCTCGAACTCGTCGACTGGCCCGAATCGACCCGCACGATGCAGAAGGAGTGGATCGGCCGTAGCGAAGGTGCCGAGATTGAATTTGAGATCTCAAATCTCAAGTCTGAGATTCCAAAGCTGCGCGTTTTCACCACGCGACCGGATACGATCTTCGGCGCCACTTACATGGTCGTCGCGCCGGAGCATCCGCTGGTCGTTGCGGCAATCGCCAACCCCCGTCCCGGGACGGTGGTCGATGCGCTGCGAAAGTACGTTGAATCCGCGCGGAACCGGAGCGATGTCGATCGGCAGGCGGATTCGAAGGACAAGACCGGCGTGTTCACCGGCGTTGAAGCGGTCAACCCCGCGACCGGCGAGACGATTCCCGTCTGGACCAGCGATTACGTCCTGATGGGGTATGGCCACGGGGCGATCATGGCCGTGCCGGGGCACGATGAACGCGACTTTGCCTTCGCGCAGATGTTCGATCTCCCGATCACCCAGGCCGTCGCGCCGGAACCGGGCGCGGACTGGTCGTGGTCAACGGAGGCGTGGGATGATCGCTACGCCGCCGGCGGCCAAGGCGTCAACAGCGCGAACGATGAGGTTTCCCTCAACGATCTGCCCACCACCGAGGCGAAGAGATCGATCATCAACTGGCTCGAGTCATCCGGCCACGGCGCACGGAAGATCAACTACCGCCTGCGCGACTGGCTCTTCAGCCGGCAGCGCTACTGGGGTGAGCCTTTCCCGATCGTGTTCGATGAGAAGGGCCATCATTACCCGATTGCCGACGAGAAGCTGCCGGTGGCGTTGCCGTCGATGGCGGACTACCAGCCGATTGAAAGCGACGAGCCGATGCCGCTGCTGGCGAAGGCGACCGACTGGGTGCACACCACCGCCGGCAGGGCCGGGGTTGACGCGAGTGTGTTACCGCCGGAGACGCCCGTCCGGCGCGAGACGAACACCATGCCCGGCTGGGCCGGCTCGTGCTGGTACTTCCTGCGCTACTGTGATCCGACGAACTCGGACCGTTTCATCGCGCGTGAGGTCGAGCAGTACTGGATGAGTATCGACCTCTACATCGGCGGGGCGGAGCACGCCGTTCTGCACCTGCTCTACGCGCGGTTCTGGCACAAGATGCTCTACGATCTGGGCGAGGTCTCCACCCCCGAGCCGTTCAGGAAGCTCTTCCACCAGGGGCTGATCACCAGCTTCGCCTACCAGCGGGCCGACAAGTCGCTCGTGCCGGTCGACGAAGTTGATGAGCGCGAAGACGGCACGTTCATCGAGCGCGCGACCGGCGACGCCGTCGCGCAGGTCGTCGCCAAGATGTCCAAGTCGCTCAAGAACGTCGTCAACCCCGATGACGTGATCGAGGCGTTCGGCGCGGACACGTTCCGGTTGTACGAGATGTACCTCGGTCCGCTTGATGCGAGCAAGCCGTGGAATCCGCGCGATATCGCCGGGCTCTTCCGCTTTCTGCAGCGAACGTGGCGCGCGGTGATCGATGAAGGAACCGGCGCGCTGCGCGTGGCGGAAGCGCGGGATGAGGCGCTGGAGAAATTGCTGCACCGCACGGTCCGGAAGGTCGGTGATGACATCGAGCGATTGTCCTTCAACACCGCGATCGCCGCGATGATCGAGTTCACGAACGCTTCGGTCAGCGACGGCGAGGGGCCGGGCAAGCTGACGCGTGATCAGATCGAGCGGTACGCGATCACGCTGGCGCCGTTCGTGCCGCACCTGGCCGAGGAGATCTGGGCGAAGCTGGGCAATGAGCCGTCGGTCGCCGATGCCGTGTGGCCGGAGGTCGACCCGGCGATGCTGAAGGATGATGAGATCGAGATGCCGGTGCAGATCCTCGGCAAGGTGCGCGGCCGGATCATGGTTCCTTCCGATGCGGATCAGAAGATGACCGAAGAGCTCGCGCTGAGCGATGAGAAGATCAAAGCGCAGCTCGAAGGCAAGACCGTGCGCAAGGTCATCGTGGTGCCGGGGAAGATCATCAATATTATTGCTTAAGCCAGTAACGAAGAGAGGCACGAAGGCACGAAGAGGAGGGATCAAGGCAGCGAGGGATCGAGGGGAGCCGGCTGAGCGTCCTATCCTGGTTCGGTGATCGTCCTTCCACCCTCGCACGGCCGACTCGCTGCGCCCGCTGGTCGTGGCACCCGGCCCTCCCTTCGTCACTCAGTCACTTCGTCACTCCGTCACTCTCCCCCCGTGCCTTCGTGCCTCTCCCATTCACGTTCCGCTTCGGTCCGCGGCGGATGGCGACCGCGAGGATGGTCAGATCCGCCGGGTTCACCCCGGGCAGTCGTGCGGCCTGTCCCATCGTGGCGGGGCGGTACTTCCGGAGCGCTTCGCCCGCCTC
>SLDM01000130.1 GCA_007125255.1 Phycisphaerales bacterium | reverse complement strand
CTGCTCGGCGACTGCACGAAAGCGCGGCAGAAGCTTGGCTGGGAGCCGAAGACCACCGTGGAGGAGCTGGCCGCCATGATGGTCGATGCGGACCTGGAACTGGCGCGGCGCGAAAAGACGCTCCGCGATGCGGGGCACGATCTTCCCGCCCAGGTCGGACACGACGGCTGAGTGGTGAGTGGCCGCACCTCCCCGGCATGAGCGCGAACGTTCGCGCGGGGGCCGCGGCAGCCGGGACGAATCAGCCCTGCAGGCTGACCTTGCCGCCGATCAGACCGGAGGTGTTGGTGTTGCCCGCCGGGCTGCCGTTGGCCGGAGGCGTCGTCCCCTGCGCCGGCGCCTGCTGCATCGAACCGGCGGATGCATTCTCCTGCGCGAGCTTCTGCAACACCATCTGCCAGGTCTCGCGCTCGTAGCGGAGGAGGTTGATCGCCTCGTCGATCATCGACACGTTCCGTTCGGTGCTGGCGGAGACCAGCCGCGTGTAGATGAAAGTGTAGAGCGCGGTCAGCTTGTCGCAGAGATCCGGTGCGTGTTCCGGCTTGAGACTGTTGATCAACTCGAGGACGATGTCCTGGCAGCGGCTGATGCCGTTGAACGCCTTCTCGTAGTCTCGTTGCTCGAGTCCGTCGCGTCCCTGCTCGGCGAAGCGAAGCGCGCCGTCGAACAGCATGAGCCGCAATTCGGCTGGAGTGGCGGTGAGAATCTTCGTTCGAAGATACGCCTTGGGTGAATTCCCCGACTGCATCATGGAGTTCCTATCGGCTGACCCACTGCCTCACGTGGGGAGAATTCACAGGATTTCCCGCCCTCGTTCCGATTACACGACCCGCGCGATCAGGCCAGGCTCAGCTTCTGTCCGGCGAGATTGACATTGCTCTGGAGTGACTGCAATGCATTGTTCTGTCCCTGCAGCTGCGCCAACGTGGACTCCATGACGGCGAACTGGCGTTCCAACTGGATACGCCGACGGTCCAGTCTCCCCTCCATGGCCTCCAGACGCTGCTGGGCCACCTTGATCTGATTGTTGAAGCTCTCCTCGGCGAGCTTGAACGTGCCGTCGAAGTTATCGGTCAGGCTTTCCAGCAGTTCATTGAAGCGTTCAGCGATGCCGAGCACCATGCTCGTGCTGCCTTCCTGCTGGACCGTCACGCCGGGAAGAACTTCCTTCGGAGACTTGGACTGGGTTTCGTACGCCGCGAAGAGCTGTTCGACGGCTTCCGGGTTGGACTCGTACGCTTCGCGGAACTGATCTTCATTGAAGGTCAGTTTCCCCCCTTCGCCGATGCGAATGCCGGCCTGGCTGAGGAATCGCATCGGGCCCTCGACGCCGAGGGCCGGCTGCTGAATCAGCCGCTGCAGCGAATTGCGGACACGCCCGGTCGTTGCATTGCCGAGCAGAATGCCACGCTCTTCCGAATCAACATCAAAGAAGTCATACTCATCGATCCGCGCGATGACTTCGTTGTAGGCATCGACGAACTTCTTGACTTCATCGACGACCTTCTGCTGATCCTGCTCGACGTTGATCGTCACCGTCTCATCGCTGGCGGATTTAATCTGAAGTTCGACGCCCTTGATCACGTCCTTGATCGTGTTGCTCGAACTGCTGACGAGGAAGCCGCCGGACTCACCCGGCGCGCCGAAGAACACCTTGGCATCCTGCGCCTTGTTGACCGTGGAGAACCCCAGGTCGGTATTGCCGCTGTCGAGCACGATGTCACCCGCAAGCCCGCTGATCTTCGAGGTCAGGTTCAGGCGGAACGGGTTTGCACCCGAGCCGGTATTGATGACCGAGGCGGAAACGGGAATGCCCGATGCGTTGAGCTTGTCGACAACCTGGTTGAGCGAATCGGTTGTTTCCAGATCGAGTACGCGCCGGTAACCACCGTTGATGACCGCTTCGTCACCGGTCGTGCCCTTCGCGTTGCCAAGCAGGTTCAGGTCCTTCGCCGTGGAACCGCTGACCGTTTCCACCTTCAGCGCGCCGATCCCGCTGCCCTCGGCATTGCTCGGCTCCAGCAGGATGCCGTCGCCGGTATCGTTGATTCGCGCCTTGACGTCGATCGGTCGCGAGTTGATCAGCGCAACGAGGTCGTAGACGGTTTCGATGCTGCTGGTGACGTTGACGTTGCTTGACTTGCCGTTCTGGTCGGTGATCCGGAAGGAGCCGTTGCTGATGCCCTTGCCGTAGTTGAGATCGCTCAGCTTGGTCGCGCTGGTGACGTACTGCTGGTTGAGATGCTTTCCGTTGACGGAATTCGTCGACACGTCGGCTTCGATGCCGAGCGCGGCGGCGGCATCGCCTCCCACGATCAGGTTGCTGCTCGACCCGCCCGACTGATCCTGCACGCTCAGGCCGGTTCCGGCCTTGTTCAGGGCAAGGGTGATCCCCACCCCGGCGTCGGCAGCGGACTGGTTCACCGTTTCGATGATCTCGCTGAGCGATGTGAACTGATCGAGATTCTCCACCGTCACGGAGTTGCCGACTCGGTCGGTCAGGGTCAGCGTCGAAGCCCCCTCGAGCCCTTTGCCGCCGTTCAGCTGCTGCACCATCACCGAGCCGAGCGCCGCGATGAGGCGTTCGCCGTTCACGGTGCTTGACGCTACGCCGCCCTCTTCGGTCTTGATGCCGAGCTGGCTTGCAAGATCGGGGTTGCCGGCGGTGGATTGCACCTGCAGGTTGCCCGCGCCGCCGGTGTTGTCGGTCAGTTGCAGACTCACGCCGTCGGCCGCGAGCGATGCGGTGATCGCGCCGCCGGTCTGCTCGTTGATGCGGTCGATGATGTCCGCAAGCGAGTTGGCCTTCGCCTGTGTAATCGTGTTCGGAATGATTTGCCCGTCGAAGCTGTCGGCATTGACGTCCTCGTCGGTGAAGATGCCCAGGTCCTGTGCCGTCTGGTCACCGTTACTGCCCGCGCCGAGCACCTGGAGCGGCCCGTCACCACCCACGGTATCGGTCACCGAGAGCTTGTTGCCGTCCTTGAGGCTGAGCTGAATG
>SLDM01000546.1 GCA_007125255.1 Phycisphaerales bacterium | reverse complement strand
CTTGACCGGCCCCGCCGTTGTTGGTCGTGCACGCGGGAAGAAGGATTACTTCTTCTTGCGGGCAGTCTTCTTGCGCCGCGTCGCCTTCTTGCGAGTGGCCTTCTTCTTGGCCTTCTTGCGGGTGGCCTTCTTGCGAGTCGCCTTCTTACGGGTGGCCTTCTTCTTGGTCTTCTTGCGAGTCGCCTTCTTGCGAGTCGCCTTTTTCCTGGTGGCCTTCTTTCGGGTGGCCTTCTTTTTCGTGGCGCGTTTCTTCTTGGCCATGGGGATGACCTCCTTTGTGATTCGTGATACTGTCGGAGCGAACTAGCGCAACGAGCGCTTCGGCGGAACAACCGCCGGAATATTTTGTACCTGTATCGGACGTTGTTTCCAAGTCACTTGACAGATTTTTTTTCGTTGCCCGATTTCCTTCGGAGTCACCACGATGATCAAACTCGCCATCAACGGCGCACGCGGACGGATGGGACAACGACTTGTCGCGCTTGCCCGAGACGATGCGCGCTTCGATCTCGTCGCCGAAATCGCACGCGATCAGCGCGCGGACACTGCCCTGCTCGCCCGGGGCGCCATTGACGTAATTGTCGATTTTTCATCGAATAGCGGCACAAAAGGCGCGATGGAACTCGCGCAGAAAACCGGCGCGGCGCTGCTCATCGGCACCACCGCGCTGCACGATGACACCCGCGTCGAGCTGGATGATCTCGCCACGCGCTGCGCGATCATGGAAGCGCCGAACACGTCGCTCGGCATCGCCGTCCTCAACGCGCTGCTCGAAATCGCGGGCAAAATTCTTTCTGAAAAAAATTGGGCGATGACCCTGATCGACGTCCATCACGACCAGAAACGGGACGCGCCGTCGGGGACGGCGCGGCGCCTTCTCGACACGCTTCACAAGGCCGGACGCACCGATCTCACGCCCGAAGATGTTCTCTGCATCCGCGCGGGCGATGTCATCGGCGAGCACACGATCGAGTTCTTCGGCCGGGGTGAACGCCTCCAGGTTCGTCATGCCGCCACCGATCGTGACGTCTTCGTCCACGGTGCGCTCGACGCCGCGGCGTGGCTGCATGGGCAGTCGCCGGGACGTTACCGGATCGAAGATGCGCTCGGTTTGCCGATTTCCGGCTGAGATGGGTGCGGACCGTACCGCCCCCGCCCCTCCGCCGGGGGGAGACATGACCTCGTTGCCGGTCCATTGTGCCGGTCCGATTCGCCGGTCCGATTCGCCGGTCAGCGTCGCGAACGGGATCGCCGCGGCGGATTCACCGGTTCAAACAGCGTTTCCCGTTCCGTCGTCATGTCGAACAGCGACGTCAGCCGACTGCCGTTGACGCGGTTATAGAGCTCCAGCGTGCTGCGATCGGACGGCATGGCCGGCACGCGGGCACGGATGATGCCGGTGTACGGGTTGTACCAGAACTGCGCCTGTGACCGGTACCGCGCGACGGGATCCAGCGGGTGTGACAGCGCGGCCTGATCCTCGTGGGCGATTTCCACCCAGGGATGCGCCGCGCTGAGCAGGGCGTTCAGGGGCAGGCCCGGATCGAACCAATCCGGGTCCAGCGTGGCCGGATAACCGCGATCGGTCAATCCCAGATCGCCCAGCGTGCCCTGGAGCTTGATCTGCTGCTCGATGCGGCGCACCTGATCGCGCGTCTGCTCGATGTTTCGTTCTCGCTCGTGATCCTGCTGGTACAGGTAGACCGCACCGGCAAGCAGGCCGGTCAGCATCAGCAGAATGAGCAGGTTCAGGACGAAGCGCATGGGATACTCCGGGAATCCGGGCGCAGGGATTCCGCACTTCTCATTACGGCGAATTCGGACGGTCGGACCAGCGCGATCCCCGCAAAGCGCCGAGGGATCATGCAAAGTCTGACGGTTGTAACGATCGCGGCATATCGGCCACCACCCGATCCGGCAAACCCGGCGGACATCGGAAGCCGGGGGGGGGGAGCCAGGGGGGAGCCGGGCCGACAGAGCCGCCGCCGGACCGATATAGTGAGCGGGCAACGATCCAGCCCCTGCAGACCCGAAAACCCAGACTCCCGGATGTATTTCGGCATGAAGAATATCAGAACCGTCACGCTCGAAAACGGCCTCACCCTTCTGCTCGAACCGATGGGCGGCGTCTCCTCGGTCGCGCTGCACTGGCTGCTGCCGGCCGGCTCCGCCACCGATACCGACGAGGGGGAAGGCGCGGTCGCGCTGCTGGGGGAGATGCTCTTCCGCGGCGCGGGCGGCATGAGCAGCCGGGAGCACAGCGATGCGCTCGATCGACTCGGCGTCCGGCGATCCAACGGTGTCTCGGCCTATCACCTTCGCCTCAGCATGACGATGGTCGGCGAGCAACTTGCCGAAGCGCTGCCGTTGATCGTGCCCATGGTCACCGCCCCCACGCTGGATGAACACGCTCTCGATCCCGTCCGCCGCCTCTGCATTCAGGAGCTGGATTCGCTGGACGACGAACCGCAGCATGCGGTGATGCTCAGACTCGGCGGGCGGCTGATGCCCCCGCCCTACAACCGCCACGGCTACGGTCGCCGCGCGGTGTTGGAGAGCGCCACCATCGAGCAGATTTGTGACGCGTGGCGCCAGCGGTTCAAGCCGCAGGGAGCGATCCTCGCGCTCGCCGGCGCCTTCGATCCGGACGCGGTCGTCGCGCAGCTGAACGACCTGCTGCGCGACTGGACCGGCCGCAGCGATGAGCCGGAGAGAGTCGGTGACGCGGCACGCGGCACCGAGCACATCACCCAGTCGACGGCTCAGGTGCACCTGGCGATGGGCTTCGAGGCGCCGCCGGAACGGGATCCAGAGGCCGTTCTGGAACGGATCGCCATCAGTGTGCTCAGCGGAGGAACGAGTGGACGCCTCTTCACGGAAGTGCGGCAGAAACGCTCGCTCTGCTACAGCGTGTATGCGCAGTACCGCGCCGGTCGGGATGAAGGGCTGATCACGCTCTACGCCGGCACGACGCCGGAACGGGCCGCCGAGACCCTCGCGGTCTGT
>SLDM01000110.1 GCA_007125255.1 Phycisphaerales bacterium | reverse complement strand
CGGCCCCCTGGTACATCTCCGCCGCGGTGATCGTGGTATTTCCGTCAATGAGCGAACCACCCCGAAAGTACAGCGCCGACGCAAGCTCGCGGGCCGAGGGATGATCCAGCGAAGCAAGCAGTTCCTGTACGGAAAACCTCCCGCCGGACTCGATGTGCCTGAAGACTTCAGCAGCCACCAGGCGTGCGGCCGGATCCAGGAACTGCTCCTCCGTCACCAGATCGGTCAGGCGGCAGGGCCCGTCACCATCCGGCTGAATCAGGTTGCATCCGAGTTCGGGGTCGAAGATCAGAAGCGCGAGAAGATCGTGCTCCGCCTGGCGCCGGGCGCGGCTGAGATTCGCCGGGGCCGCGGGAAGGGGATGGGAGGCAGGGTCCCCATGCGATTCGGCCCCATACGGCGCCGCCGCCCCCCCGGACCCGGATCCGTCAGGTGCATCGTCGTTTCCGGAGGAGGTGGCCACCCGCACCGGCGTTTTCGGCATCGCGTTCTCGATCTCCCGCGCGGAGACACCGACCATCGTCGCCAGTTGATCGAAGATCAGGTGCCGGCGCACGCCGCTGACCCCGTCCAGTCCGAGCGTATGCAGTTCGCGGAGAAACGTTTCGAGCGTCCTCTGCCGCTCGGAGAGCCCGCCCTGCTCTCTCAGCGCCCGGTCAAAGCGGCGAAGCTTGTAGCGCATCGCATCCTGGGCGCCGGCGATCGCCTGATTGAATCGTTCGGCGCCATCTTCCTGACGCAGGAGATCGTCGGGATCGAGGTTGTCCGGCAGGGTACAGACCTTGACGTCGATCGGTTCGCGGAAGAAGACTTCGATCCCGCGGTCCGCCGCCCGCTGGCCGGCCTCATCGCCGTCAAAGAGCAGCACGACGGTGTGGCAGAACTTGCCGAGAATCTGGGCGTGCTCGCGGGTCAGAGCGGTTCCGAGCGTGGCGACGACGTTCTTCAACCCCGCCTGGTGGCAGGCGATCACATCGGTGTATCCCTCGGTGACGATCGCCGTACCGGTATCGATGATCGAACGCTTCGCCAGATGCAGACCGTAGAGCGTCCTGGATTTGTGAAAGATCGGCGTCTCGGGGCTGTTGAGATACTTGGGTTCTTCCTTGGGATCGATGATTCTCGCGCCGAACGCGATCGGCTGGCCGACCTCATTACAGATCGGGAAGATGAGCCGGTTGCGGAAGGTGTCGTAACAGCCCTCGTCGTTCCGCCGCGCCTTGAGCAATCCCGCCTTGAGGAAGAGATCGAGCGAAAGGTGGTTCCGGCGGATGACCTCGAGGAGCCCGTCCCACTGGTCCGGCGCGAGGCCGAGCATGAATGCTTCTGCGGCTTCGTCCGAAATGGCGCGGTCCTGGAGAATGCCCCGGCCGACCCGGCCCTGCTCGGGATGCCGGAGCCGTCGCTGGTAGAACGCCGCGGCGCGGCCGGCCGCCTCCCGCAGATCCGAGCGCGAGGGGCCCGTCTCTCCGCGATCATCCGACCGCTTCGCACGCGGGGTCAGCGTGATGCCGGCCCGGTCGGCAAGGAATCGCAATGCTTCGGCAAAGTCCATCTTGTGATAGTCCACGACGAAGTCGAAGACGTCGCCGCCGGCGCCGCAGGCGTGACACTTATAGAAGGCGTTGCCCTTGTGAGTGACGACCGCCATGGACGGGGAGTGGTCGTCATGAAACGGACAGATTCCGACATGCTCCCGTCCTCGGGGGCGCAATGCGACATGTTCGCCGATCAGATCAACCAGATCGGTGGCGTCACGAACGCGCTGGATGTCAGAGCTGCCATCTCCGGCCATCTCGAAGCTCAACTTCCTCTATGCTGGCCCCCCATGAACAGGGAGTTCAGGGAGTTCAGGGAGTTCAGGGAGTTCCCGACGTTCCGACTCACGATTCCATTTCAAATGCCGAGCGGGATCCGCAGCCGGATTGACCCGGCGATACCTCCACGCCTGCATACGATTCACCCCTCCCATCACGTTGCATGACCTGATGTGATCCTGTTCACGCCGGCCGCCGAAAGCGCTCGGACCGGTGATCTCACGCACCACTGATCCATTCCGTTGGATCAATGCAACTGGGCCGCCCTATTCTTTACGCCGAGCCTTGAAGACAAGCCCTGAGACAAGTCTTGACGTCGAGTCTTCAGATCGGGTCGGCAAATCGGGCCGGCAAATCGGGAAATCCAATCCGACGGACACTTCATGACCGCCGCGATGAATCTCTAGGACTCTCGACGGACCTCGAAGAATCTGGGCGGTACGAACAGGCCATTGCACGAACTCTCGGTGTCTGGGTCGCTTCCCAAGGTGACCTACCATATCTAGTGGTAGCACGGGGCGATAATCCCTGTCAGTGATGTGCAACGATTTCCATATAACAGTACGCCCAACTCCAACCGGGTCAAACGATCTGAACATATTTTCCCGCAAATCTCTCCAAATCCCCGCAGGTTCGCCATTCCCCCGTCGCCGGCAGCCCGTCGCGCAGGAGCGTCCCGGCCGAAGCGGGGCATGAAGAAAAACGCCGCGGATGCGGCGCCGGGGTGTCAGATCGTCTACGAAGGTCGCCTTTGGGGGCCGCCATCAGGTGGTCGGGCCATCGGGCAACCCGTGATGGGGGGGGTCAGCCCTGCTGTTTCTGCTGCCGGGTGTAGCCGTACTTGCGCTTCAGCGGCTTGGTGACCAGTCCCTGCTTGATCGCCTTGGCCGATACCTTGATCTTCTTCGGCGCGCCGTCAATCACGGCGTTCGTGTCCTGGAGGTTCGGCTTGAACTTTCGCTTGGTGCACGAGGTCACCTTGAGACCGATCCCGCCGAGATACTTCGGCCGGCCACTGTAGCGGATTCGATTGCCCACTTGGGTGCGGGCGCCGGTGAAATGACAGACACGGGGCATGGCGGGACCTCAATATCTTCCGGGAATATCTTCCGGGAATATCTTCCGGGATCGTACACATTCCGGATGAAAAACACGTTTCCAGGCTATCGACAGACGACTGCTTGACAAGCTTT
>SLDM01000494.1 GCA_007125255.1 Phycisphaerales bacterium | reverse complement strand
CCGCGATGATCATCGGCTCCGGCTCCGCCTCGTTCGAGATCCTGCGCTATCTCGTCGAGCGCCTGCCGATCATGATCACCCCCAAGTGGGTCCGGACCGAGTGTCAGCCGATCGGGATCCGAAATGTCCTCGGCTACCTGATCGACTGCCTCGAAACGCCGGCAACGACCGGTGAAACGCTCGATATCGGCGGGCCGGATGTGGTCAGCTACCTGGAACTGATGCGCATCATGGCCCGGGAACTCGACCTGCCCCGGCGCATCGTGATACCCGTGCCGGTTCTCACGCCGCGCTTGAGTTCCGCGTGGATTCATCTCGTGACCCCGTTGAGCCATGAGATTGCCCGGCCGCTGGCCGAGGGGCTGCGGAACCGCGTGGTGTGCCGGGACGATCGGGCCCAGCAGATGATGGAGCAGGAACTGCTCAACGTGCGCGAAGCGATTGATTACGCCATCGGCAAGATGAAGCGCGCGGAAGTTGAAACCGTCTGGTCCGCTTCCGGCGTGATACCCGGCGATCCGGACTGGGCGGGGGGGACCGTCTTCGAAGATCGCCGGACGATGCGGATCGACGCGCCGCCGTGGGCGATCTACCGGGCGGTCTGCCGCATCGGCGGCGGGCACGGCTGGTACGCGGCCGACCGGCTCTGGCGACTGCGCGGCTGGATGGACCGCATCATCGGCGGGCCGGGTTTGCGGCGCGGGCGACGGGACCCGCAGTACGTCTCCTACGGCGAAGCGCTTGACTTCTGGCGCGTCACCGGGGTGACGGAGAACCGGCACCTGCGACTGCGCGCGGAGATGAAACTGCCCGGCGAGGCGGTCCTCGAGTTTGAGATCAACCGGGAGCACGATGAACGCGCGGAACTGGTGCAGACGGCCCGTTTCCGTCCGCGCGGCCTGCTCGGTCTGGCCTACTGGTACGCCGTCCTGCCTTTTCACCACATCGTCTTCACCGGCATGATGCGCGGCATCCGGAGCGCCGCGATGGAGATTGCGAAGGAACCACCGTCTCCCGCTCTGGCCCCGGATTCAGACCCAGACTCTGAACTGGCCCCGGAGCCGAGCCGGTCATGAGCGAACGCGCGTCCACGACGCTCCGGCGACACGCCCCGACCGGCACCGCGGAAACGCTCGCCATTGTGCTCGGCGATCAACTCGATCATGACTCGCCGATCTTCGACGCGATCGATCGGAAGCGCGATGCCATCCTCATGATGGAGGTCCGCGCGGAGTCGGAACACGTTCCGAGTCACCGCCAACGAACCACGCTGTTCCTCAGCGCGATGCGGCACTTCGCTCTCGAACTGATCGAGCGCGGCTACCGCTTGCGCTACATCACACTCGATGATCCGGAGAACTCACGGAACTTCACCGGCGAGGTGAGCCGCGCGGTGAAGGATCTTGGGCCTGAACGCATCGTGCTGGTCGAGCCGGGTGAGCAGCGGGTCATGAGCATGGTCCGGTCGTGGCGGCGATCGCTGAAGGACGTCACGATCGACGTGCTCGAGGACACTCACTTTCTCTGCACGCACGATGAGTTCTCGAAGTGGGCCGAGGGACGAAAGAGCCTCGTGCTTGAATACTTCTACCGCGAGATGCGTCGGCGGCTGAATGTGCTTGTGACCGAAGATGGCAAACCGCGCGGCGGTGAGTGGAACTACGACAGGGAGAACCGCCGGACGTTCAAGTCCGCGCCCCGTCCGCCCGCGCCGAGGCGCTTCCGGCCCGATGCGGTGACGCGCGAAGTCATGGAAATGGTCGAGGCGCAGTTTCCTGATGCCTGTGGCTCGCTCGATTCCTTCGGCTGGCCGGTCACGCGGACCGCCGCGCTCGCCGCGCTCGATGACTTCCTGGAGAACCGTTTCGCCCGGTTCGGGCCCTACCAGGATGCGATGTGGACCGACCAGCCGTTTCTCTACCACGCGGTCCTCTCGCCCGCGATCAATCTGAAGCTGCTGAATCCTCGGGAGGTGATCGATCGCGCGGTGGAGGCGGCGACCGAGTGCAACGTACCGCTGCCATCGCTCGAAGGTTTCCTCCGGCAGATCATCGGGTGGCGTGAGTTCATCCGCGGCGTCTACTGGCGCGAAGGTCGGAGCTACCGCCAGCGGAACGAACTCGACCAGCACGGTTCGTTGCCGGAGTTCTACTGGACCGGCGAGACGGATATGCAGTGCATGAAGCACGCCCTCGGGCAGGTGATCGAGCACGGTTACGGGCACCACATCCAGCGGCTCATGGTCACGGGCAACTTCGCCCTGATCTCCGGCGTCTCCCCCCGCGCCATCAGCGACTGGTACCTGGCGATGTACGTCGATGCGGTGGACTGGGTCACCCTGCCCAACACGCTGGGTATGGTCATGCACGCCGACGGCGGGGTGGTCGGCACCAAACCCTACGCGGCGAGCGGACGGTACATCCAGCGCATGAGCAACTACTGCAGGGGATGCCGCTACGACCCCGCGCAGCGCACCGGGGAGGAGGCGTGTCCCTTTACTATCTTTTTCTGAGACTTTCTCATCCGAAACCGGGATCGCTTCGAAGCCAATCAGCGCATGAGCATGATCATGAAAAACGTGGAACGCATGAAGAAGGAGGAACGCGTGGAGATCACCGTGAGCGCCAGGGAGCGCCGGCAGGCGTTCGGAATGTAAACCGGTACCGTGCACCGAGCCGAGCGAACCGTGGCGGGGCGTTCATCTCCGGCTCCTCTCCCCCCGCACCTGATTCCCGAGCGATCCCATGCGCACCCTCGTCTGGCTCCGACGCGATCTTCGAACCCGGGACAACACCGCCCTCGCCGCCGCGGCCCGGCAGGCGGACGACGGGGTGGTGGCGGTCTTTCTGGTCTCTCCCAGGCAGTGGCGGGACCACGATGAAGCGGCGTGCAAGGTCGAGTTCTGGTTGCGGAACCTGCGCGAGCTGAAGATCGCGCTCGAAGACCGGAACATTCCCCTGATCGTTCAGACCGCGGAGCGGTTCTCGGATGCGCCGAAAACGCTGCTCAGGAT
>SLDM01000489.1 GCA_007125255.1 Phycisphaerales bacterium | reverse complement strand
CGTATGGGTCGTCGTGCCCGCGAGCCCGGCTCCGACCTGCGCGCTCACCGTTGCGGACGTGCCTACGGTCGCAAGAAAAGCGCCGGCCTCTGCTTCGGCCGTGACCGATCCGGCCACGGTTCCCGTCACATTCCAGGTATCCGCGTATGCCATCACGTGAGAAACGGTCATGGTCGTCGTCGCACAAGTCCGATTGGCGTCCGAGACGGAAAAGACATCGACATTCGCCGGTGGCGTCGGCGTGACGGTATGCGCTCCGACCCAACCGACGGCATGCGTCACGGAGTAGACATGGAGAGGATCTCCCGGGGGATGTTCAAAAACACCCTCCGGGTTGGCATCGGCAACATTCTGGCACTCGGCACTGATCTGACCGTGGGTCGCGCTCGCCCCCGCCAGAGCCATCAGAATGCTGCCGATCAGTACCCGGCCCTTCCAGAGCTGGCGGTTCCACTTCCGGCGTTGCCACAACCGGTCTTTACACACCTGGTCACTACACACCGGGTCACGACACACCGGGTCACGACACACCGGGTCACTACACACCGGGTCGCTGCACACCTGGCCGATCCACACCCGGTTTTTCCACAAGACAGCGGTTCTTTCAGAGTCGCCGCACATGTTGCTGCCTCCTTTCTTCCTCTTCTCATTGCTTCACTTCGTCACTCCGTCACTTCGTTACTTCGTTCCGAGGTCACTTCGTTCTGTGGCCACTTCAACGATCGACTTCCCCGACCACGTTCGCGGCAGGTCACCTGCCCCAACCGGCCGTGCCGTACCGGGCGACCACGAAGAACGTCGAAGGTGACCGGATTCGACGTAGAGACCGCCGCCGCCGAAGTTGGCGGCGGTGGTCGGTCGAGCTCAAATTGACGGGTCGATCCGGATCGAATGAGCGTCTATAAATGAAACGTCCACCAGTCACTGAGTTGATCAGGAAAGTGGGGAATCGGTGGCCAATTCTTCAGATTTTTCCGAGTGCATACGGAATGGCGATCGCGATGCGGTGGCACGGTTCATGCTGAGGTACCGTTCACGCATCGTGCGACGGATCCGCGGCAAGCTCCGGGCCGCGGCGATCACGGCCGTCGACGCGGAGGACATCTTCTCCTCCTGCGCACGCCGTATCGACCTCATGGTCGTGGCTCAACGGTTGCCCGGGATGAGCGACGTCGATCTGCCGAACTACATTTTCCGCATGGCCATGAACGTTGCCACGGATCGGATTCGCGCCGAGCAGCGGCAGCGGCGCATGCTGCATCGAATCGGACGTGATCCTTCCCGATCGATCTCATCGGCGCCAAAGTCCCCGCCGCGCGTCGTCCAGTCGATCATGCGACGGCTTGAGCAGGATGATCGCCACCTGCTGCAGCTGCGCCTGAATGGATTGACGCACGCCCGGATCGCCGATCTGCTCGGCCTCTCCCGTGCGGCGGAACGCGCGCGGTGGCAGCGACTGCGACGACGGGTGAGGTCGCTCCTCGCCCCGGCCGCTCCGGAACCGTGAACCGGGACCCGGAACCGGGGAACTGGCCCCCGGGACTGGCCCCCGGGACTGGGCCCCGGGACTGGGCCCCGGGACTGGGCCCCGGGACTGGGCCCCGGGGCTGGACCCCGGGACTGGGCCCCGGGGCTGGCCCCCCGGTAACACTTCGTCACTCCGTCACTTCGTCACTCCGTCACTTCGTCACTCCGTCACTTCGTCACTCCGTCACTTCTCCTCCGTGCCTTCGTGCCTCCGTGCCTTGCCCCCCCCCTTGCCTCCGCAACGAAATCTGATAAACTGCACCATTCCCCCTGCAAGGAGATTGTTCGGTGTACGCGATTATTGAAGACAGCGGAACGCAGATCAAGGTCAGCGAAGGTGACGTCGTTGAGCTCGATGTGCGCACATACGATGAGAGCAAGCCGGAGATCACCTTCGACCGCGTGCTCGCGGCGGGTGACGGCAAAGAGGCTGCGAAGATTGGTACGCCCTACCTCGACGGCGCGTCCGTGACCGGCGAGATTCTCGATGCGTTCAAGGGCCCGAAGGTCGATGTGATCAAGTACAAGCGTCGCAAGGGCTATCGCGTGAAGAAGGGACACCGTCAGCCACTGCTGCGGGTCAAGATCAACGCGATCAATGCCTGAGGCATCGAAGCCTGATGATCCCGCCCGGGCGTTCAAGCTCTTACGATCAAAGCCGGGCGATCGATGAATCAAAATCAATGAACGAATCAGGCCGGCAGATGAGCCCGGTCCAAAGGCGCTCTTGGCGCGCTCAGAACGCGGTGAGACACGCCCCGGCCGCCTTGGCCGCGCGCCGACTTGCTGCGCTGCGCCGAAAATCAGTCATGATCTTCTGTGGGAACGCACCACGCGTCCCGGCCCGTTCTGCTCGACCAGATCGGGGAGCAGTTTGAGAACCGGTTCACCCATTGAGCGATACGGCGACCGGCCGGTTCCCGCGGCCTGCCGATCCCGTTTGCCCTGTCTCAGGTCCTGCGATGGCCCTGCGGTGACCGGGTGGCGGGCGATGATCCTGCACCTCGGCGCGTCCAGGAGAACAAAGCGGCTGACGCCGAGTTTGTCGGTCACCATCTGGCTGATCGCATAGTGCATCTGCCGGGTCAGCCGATCATCCCGCTGCACCCCCATCGTGCCGGAGAGGCGTGCGGGCGTAAGCAGATCAACAAAGTCTTCGGTGGCATCGGTCAGTTTCAGTGAGGCATCGCGAATAACGAGCGTGATCTGATCGGCTCCGAGCTCGCCGCGCACCCACGCAAAGCCCGCGCCGCTGTAGATCCCGATCTCACCCTGGGAAATGACGATATGCCGCACGCTCACGTTGACCGCGGTCGCTTCGACGGGCGTGCTGCCCGGCCGGGGCGTCCAGAGGAACTCCACGTGCACGATCTGGCCGCTCTCGGCATCACCGTGGACGAGTTCCTCCAGAGGCAGGTCACTGAGAATGAACGAGTGTTCCACCCCGTCCCGTTCGGCATAGACGCCGAAGCTGAGCCGACTGTCCAGCCGGACCGACGGCTCG
>SLDM01000487.1 GCA_007125255.1 Phycisphaerales bacterium | reverse complement strand
GTGGGGTACGCGGGGGGAGCGGGGTTACTCCGAGACGGTGACCTCGCGGGCCTGATCCCGCCTCGATGCGGGCAACTGATCGTAGATCGTGCGGACCGCCAGATCCGAGAGGAAAATGGTAAAGGCGCTGTGTCCGACACCGTCGAGAACGTAGAGGTGGTGCCGCTCATGCACTTCCGGGCCGAGCCGGTACGCCAGATAGGCGTGGTACGTCTGTGCCCGCGCGAGGCGGTGGGGGCCCTGCAGAAGCGCGCCGCACGTCCGATCGAGGTAGGCACCGTCCGGATCATTGTCGTCCGCGCCCATGATGTAGGTGACATCGCGTTCGGCGTACTGGCGCTTCAGGCGCTCGAGCCCGACGCGGGCCATGTAGGTGTTGAGTCCGTCCGAGCCGCGGGTGTACCGGTTGAAGTGCGGGCAACTCTCACGCTGCGATCGCGGCACCGGGCCGAAGGAGTTCGTCTCCTCATCGATCAGCCGGTGGTCGCAGAAGTACACGTACGAGGAGGGATTGGAGACGATGTAGTGGACGTCGATCCCGCGGGCCACGAGCTCGTCGTGCACGCGGTTGGAGGCGGCAAATCGATTGGTGTACTGACCGCCGGCGGAATGGCCGACCACGACCACGCGTTCGAGCTTCGGATAGTGGTTTGCGACGTAATCGATCACCTGCTCGAGGGCCGCGTAGGAACTGATTCCCCCCGGCCGCCGCATCTCCGGCCGGGATTGGGACAGGTCACCCCGTTTCCAGCCGGGATTGGTCCAGTAGGCGACAGAATCGTTGACGCGGTCGGCGCGGAGATCGGACAGCATGGGAAACTGCGGCGTGAAGATCAGCGTGGAGTTGTTCCGGCGGGCGCGGTTGGCGATGCGCTGGGAGACGCGGTGGTAGAGCTCCGCATTCCGAAACGTCCCGTGCACGTTGATCAGAAGCGTCCTGATTCGATCCGTCCCCTCGCCCAGTGCCGGCTGAGCGAGGTGGGCCAGCTTCAGGGTGCCGCTCTCGATTTCGAGCGGGAACCGTTCGGGCATGATCGGCTGGTCCGACTGTTGCGCCTGGACGAAGGAGGGACGCGCCAGAAGCGCCGCCGTCAGGAGGGCGAGCGCCCAGGAGGTCCATCTGGTGTTGCTGATCAGCCGCGAGCGGTCCTGCTTCATCTGTTTCTGCCTCCTGACTACGAGGTGCATGCCGAGGTGCATCATGATGGTCATTTTCCGGACCAACCGAAACTTCGCGGGATTCCTTCCCAAGAAACAACTGATAACGAATTGATCGATCCGAAACAGGTGCCATCATCAATCCTGCGGGCCGAGCCAAGGGACCGACGGAGACCGAGGGAGAAAACCCCGTGAGTGAGCAGAATCCCCAAGCATCGTATCCGCCCGGAGCGCACGCCGTGCCCACGCCCGTCTACGCCATCGGCTATCCGGCGGCGCCGGTCGAATCGAACGCCTCGACTTGGAATGGCCTGGCCGTATTCGGTTTCTGTCTGTCCCTGATCGGGCTCTTCATTCCCACCGGCATCGTTTCCCTGCTGGGTCTGCTCATCAGCCTCGTGGCCCTCACCAGGCCGCCGCGCGGATTCGCGATTTTCGGGGTCCTGCTCGGTCTGCTCGGGACGCTTTTCTGGTTCACGCTCATGATCGCGCTGCTCGTGGCCGGCATGCTCGGGGCGATCGCCATGCTCATCGTGATGGCGGTCTTCTTCGTGTTCGTGCAGCCGGAGACGCTCGCGGTCAGCTCCGACATGATGAACATTCTGATCGCCAGCGCAGAACACGAGAAGGAGCGCGGCGCGCTGCCCGAATCGGTTGATGATCTGGAACTCGAACGCATGCACCGCATTGATCCGTGGGGCATGCCGTACCGCCTGGTTCTGACCGACGATCGCGAACTGCCGCTCGACATCGTCAGCGCGGGGCCGGACGGCGAGTTCGATACCGACGATGATATCCGCCTCTCGCGCATCGATGAGTACCTGCGTTTCTCCTTCGAACAGTTCGGCGAGCGCATGGAGGCGTTCGGCAAGCGCATGGAAGTCTTCGATGAGTTCAGCGTTTTCAAGGTCAAACGCGCCGAAGATGGCATCACCGCGTTCCGCCTCAATGCCGGGACCGGGTCCTCATCCACCGGGACCACGACGCGTGAACGGTACGAGCGACTGGCCGAAGAGAAGGAGGGCGGTGAAGGCTCCGAAGCGGCCGGGTCAGCGTCCTCGCCGTCGAGCCCGAGTTCAAAGCCCGAATCCGAGTCCGAGTCCGAACCCGACACCGGTCCGGCGGCCGAACCGGATGCGTCTTCCCCGGATGCGGAGTCAGCCGACGAATTCGCGCGTTCAGGGTCGGGCTGATCCGCCGGCGTTTCCGATCGGCTTCCTCAGACGGATCGGGACAAGCGCTACACCTGGCACATGCACCTCAACCATTCATTCATCCTGATGCCGAATGATGACTCCGGGGAAGAGGATTGCCCGGAGCGGCAGCGCCGGCGCGAAGCGGAGGCGGAGCGAGAGGCGCTGCCCACCCGGGATCTGCCCGAGCGGTGGCGGCTGATGCCGCTCACCGGGAAGGCACTTGAGGACCAGTCTGCTGCGGCCGGCGGGGTCAGTGATCTCGCCCTCTGGTTCGGCGTCATCGGCACGCTGCTGGTCCTCTTCATGGCCGGCTGGGCCGTCCCCGCCGTCGAACGCCAGGCCCGTACCGTGCAGTTCCTCCCCGCCAGCGGCGTGATCATCGAATCCGACCTCGAGAAAAGAGAGTTCAATGTCGAACATCAGACGCACGAGTCGGTCACCCCGATCATCGTGTACGACTACATCGTCGATGGTCAGCCGTACACCGGCAGCCGCATTCGGCACGGACTCGCCACGATCGACGGTGACGCGGCCCGCGAACTCCACGAAGCCCATCCCGTCGGGGCGCCGGTCACCGTATACCACGACCCCGCGAATCCAAAGAGGGCGGTCCTTCAGACCGGCCTTGTTCGGCACGATTACCTCGCGCTCTGGATGGTGATCGGCGGGATGTGCATTGTG
>SLDM01000003.1 GCA_007125255.1 Phycisphaerales bacterium | reverse complement strand
GCTCCGGCCGAATTCGCCACCGGTGGCGACGGACGGCCTGATTCAATTCGCCCATCCGGCCCTGAAGCTTCAAGGGCAGTGGACACCGATCGATCCACCCTACGCGGCCGTGCTGCACGAGTCTGAGGAAGGCAGTGTCGATTGGCGCTGTCATTGCCCGCGCGGCCATGTGGCGGTTCAGCTGAACGGGCGCACTGTGATCGGACTCGGCTACGCCGAGCAACTGACGATGACGATCCCGCCGTGGCGGCTGCCGATCTCGGAACTCCGCTGGGGGCGATTTCTCTCCCCTGAGATCGGGCTCGTGTGGATCCGGTGGGACGGCGCGACTCCGCTTGGCCTCGCGCTTCACAACGGGCGACCAGCCCGCCGCCACTCGATCGATGACGATGGCATCACCGCGGATGGCCTGACACTGTCGCTCGAGCCACGGTGCACAATTCGTGAGGGCCGGATCGGGCCGAACATGCTCTACGCCATCCCCGGCATCGATCGGGTCGCGCCGCGCTCGATCCTCAACGCGCACGAAACAAAGTGGCTCAGTCGCGGCTGCGTGCAGCCGCCCGACGGAAACGCCGCGCCTTCGCCAGGCGGCTGGGCGATCCATGAACTCTTCCGTTTCGCCGGGGAAGCCCCGTCATGATCGGTCGTATCGCCTACGGCACACTCTTTGTTGTTGCCATCCCCCTCCTGCTCGTCCTCTGGAGTTGGCGACTCGATCATCTCATCGACATGCCGCGGGTTGAGTCTCCGATCATCGGCGCATCGCTGCTCACCCTCGGCATCGTGCTGATGGCCTGGTCCATGCAGGCCCTCTGGGTCCATGGCCGGGGCCTGCCGATGAATGCCTTTCCGCCGCCGAGGTTCGTCACGAAAGGGCCGTACCGCTGGACGGGTCATCCGATCTATGTCGGTTTCGTCCTGGCATGTTTCGGCGTGAGCGTGGCGCTCGGTTCACAGGCGGGATTCTGGCTCATCTCACCCCTCTCCGCGCTCGCGTGCGCCGCGCTGGTGCTCGGCTACGAACGAGTTGACCTTGCCCGCCGGTTCGGCGCGGATCGCCCCCCGCCGGCGTTCGCCATTCCGCCGGCGACGGATGATCGGCCTGGCAGATGGGACGTGGCGTCGGTCATCATGCTGGTCTATCTGCCCTGGCTTGCGCTGTACGAAATGATCGGCCACGTTCCGGTTCCCGATCCGGTTGATGCGCACTTTGCCTTCGAACACCACTGGCCGGTGATCGAGTGGACCGAGATCGCCTACGGGAGCATCTACCTCGTCGCGGTGGCGGCGCTTCCGCTGGCGGCCTCTCGACGTGATGTGCGGCAGTTCATGATCGCGGGCTGGGCCGGGACGCTGATCGGCATGCTGATGTTTCTCGTCCTGCCGATCAACGCTCCGCCGCGCGAGTTCCTGCCGGAGACCATCTTCGGGCATCTGCTGCTTCTTGAACAAGCCGATGGCGTCGGGGGCCGCAATGCCCTGCCGTCATTTCACGTCTTCTGGGCGCTCATGCTCGGGTGGCTGCTCGCCCGTCGCGGCGGAGGGTGGGCGTTGACGGGGTGGGCATGGGCTTCTGCGGTCACGATCTCGACGGTGACGACAGGCATGCACGCCGTGATCGATCTGCCCGCCGGGATCGCGCTCTTTCTCATCGCGATCCGGCACGATGCACTGTGGTCGTGTCTGCTGAAGCAGGGCGAGCGCATCGCCAACTCCTGGACGGAGTGGCGACTCGGGCCGATGCGGGTATTGAACCATGGGTTCCATGCCGGTGCCGCAGCATTCGTCGGCATGCTCATCGCCGGGACGATGGTCGGCCGCGATGAAATAATCTGGCTCATGGCCTTGGCGCTCACATCGCTCATCGGCGCGGGGGTGTGGGGACAGGTGCTGGTCGGATCGAAGACGCTGCAGCGCCCCTTCGGCTACTTCGGGAGTGTCCTCGGCATCGGTGTCGTGGTGTCGATGGCGCTCTTTGCCGGGACCGACCTGTCACTTCATGTCACCGCGATCGCGATTGCGGCGCCGTGGGTGCAATTGATCGGCCGGGGCCGCTGCCTGGTGCAGGGGTGCTGTCACGGCGCGGCGCTGCCCGATGCGGCCGGCGCACCGCGCGGCATTCGGTACCACCACCCGCGGTCGCGGGTCTGCTCGATCGCGAAGCTTGCCGGCATCCCGGTGCATCCGACGCCGATTTACTCGATGCTCGCCAACGCCGTGATCGGGCTCCTGCTCTTCCGGTTGTGGACCGTTGACGCGCCGGGCACGTTGATCATCGGCCTCTATCTGATCCTCTCGGGAATGGCCAGATTCGTCGAAGAGTCGTACCGCGGCGAACCGCAGACGCCGATCGTGAGCGGATTGCGGCTGTACCAGTGGCTTGCGCTGGGAAGCATCTTTGCCGGCACGCTCGTCACCGCGCTGCCGCCGGTCGCGATCGCATGGCCGCCGGTCAGGTTTGTTGACGCGGCGGTCCTTCTCGCCGCGGCGCTGGTGGGAGTCGTTCACTTTCTCGCCATGGGCGTTGACGTTCCCGGTTCCGAGCGCCGGGGCTCGCGCCTGGTTTGACTTGTGGGCGGCCGGCGGAGAGCGCGGCTCGGACAGGGCGATAGCCGGGACTTGTCGCTTCATGATGAAGGTCGGGATTCGTCATATCATTCACCTCGCTGATGCGCTGCCTCTCCTGCAGATACGACCTTCGCGAACTGGCCGAAGACCGCTGCCCGGAATGCGGGCGACTGTTCGATCCGGAGGATCCACACACCTTCTACACGCCGCCAAACCGAACATCAGCGATCCGGCTGCTGCTGCTCATCCTCTGCTGCCACATTGCCATCATCTGGGCACTCTTCGCGTTCCAAAGAGCCGGATGGCGGACCGCCACGGCCTACGGGCTGATCGGGCTCTTTGCTCTTTCGTGGCTGGGAACCGCCATCCTGTTGGGCGTGATCGTGAGGCGGCGTCGCCGGGAGGCACGCGATACGGTGCCATGATGAGCGTCCTGATTTCGTCTTTCCCGCGAAAGCGGGAAT
>SLDM01000105.1 GCA_007125255.1 Phycisphaerales bacterium | reverse complement strand
CGGCGGCTATTACCAGTCCGGCCAATCGTGCATCAGTGTTCAGCGCATCTTCATCCACCGCTCGATCTATGACGACTTTCGCGATCGCTTTGTCGCCGCCGTCGATGACCTGACCTCGGGCGATCCAAAGGACGAGCAAACCTTCATCGGCCCGCTCATCAGCCGGCTCGGAAGGCTTACCGGAAGGGTTTGGGGTCGGTACTGGAGAAGGTTTGGGGGAGGGCTCCGCCGAATCCTTCCCGGACTCCGGCGCGTTCGCGCGAACGCGGGCGATCATCGCGTTCCGGGCCCGCTCGTACTCCTCTTCGCTGATCTCACCCCGCTCCCTCATCGCGCGGAGGCTGCGGAGGGTGAAGCCCTCGATCCGGTCGGAGTCGGGGGTTGTCGCCAGCAGGCTGCGGCGGATCCATATCATCAGAAGGACGCCGAGGACGACGAATCCCAGCAGGAGCAGCAGCCACGGCAGAATCTCGCCGAACGCCTCGCCGACATTCTCGGCCCGGGCGAAGAGTCCCGTCGTGCCGACGGGGGCAACGAGAATGGGAACTCCGGCGAACATTCTGATACTGAGGCCGATCCTGAGAAGCCGTGGGCAGGGCTATCGGGACGAATTGGAGGGGACGATCGGGGCGCGGGCCGGTCAGTCCGATCAATCCTTCGCGGTCTTCTTCTTTTTCGTGGTCTTCTTCTTGCCGGTGGTTTTCTTCGTGGTCTTCTTCTTCCCCGACGCCTTGGCCCCGCCATCTGAGCTGTCGCCGGAACTGTCACCAGTCCCGAGCTTCTCGTCGCGCATCTTCTGCCACTGCTCGGCGGTGATATCACTGACCTTGGCGAAATCGTGAATGATTTTGTCCGCCGTCTTGTGATCGCGCACCTGAATCGCGATCTCGGTGATGCGGCCGGACTTGGTCAGCTCGTTGCGCAACTGTTCGGGGCGCACGCCGCGCTGGGCCGCGATCATGGCGATACGGCCGTTGACTTCCTGCTCGTTGACCTGGATCTGGTTCTCTTCGGCGAGCCGGGACATGAGGAAGAAGAGCTTGAGCCGGTTCCGCGCCACCTCGACGGACTGGGCGCGGGATTCGGCCAGCCGCTCTTCGATTTCCTCGGCCGAGAGGCCGCGGTAGAGCAGTTCCATCTCGTACCGGTGCAGAATCCGTCCGGCCTGATTCTCCGAGAGCTTCTCGGGAAGTTCAAAGTCGACGCGCTTGATGAGTTCTTCGTAGAGCTGCTGCCGCATCGCGTCCGCCTGCTCGTAATCGCGGCGCTGCTCGAGCGCGAGCTTGATCTGCTCGCGGAGCATGTTCTCATCCACCATGCCGTACCGCTCGACGACTTCGTCGAGAGATGCGGGCGTGACGCGGATCCCCTGCCGGATCGAGTACGCGATCGTGATCTCCTTGCCGCGAATGTCCTCACGTTCGTGCGTTTCCGGCACGGTGGTGGTGATGGGAATCGTATCGCCGACTTTCGCACCTTTGAGAATCCTGTCGAGTCCGTCGATGAGCAGACCGAGCACCTGGCCGCGACCATCGGCATCCTCGCCCGGCACGCCGACGAGCGCTTCTTCGTGCTCGAAGAAGGGTTCTTCCTCACCCTTGCGCGTGGCCTTGACCGAGCCGACCAGGCGATCGCCCGGCTGGAAGTTCGAATCGACCTTGCTCTCCGCGCCGATCTGCAGGCGCTGCCGATCGAGTTCCCCATCGATCATCTCATCGGTGATCTCAAGCTGCGGCTTTTTGATCTCGATGTCATCGAGCTTGGGCAGGTCGAAGTCGGGCACGACTTCGATATCCACCTCGAACTCCATCGACTGGCCTTCCTTGAGTTCGAGCTCATCGATGTTGGTCACCGGCTCGGGATCGCCGACCGGCTTGAGCTGATTCTCTTCGATGGCGGCCGAATAGGCATCCGCCACGATCTGATTGCGCGTCTCGGTCTTGAGCGCGCTGCCGAACCGCTTCTGCATCAACGCCTTGGGCGCGCGGCCCTTCCGGAAGCCGGGCAGAGAGGTCTCCGTCATCAGCGTGGCGAGAGAGGCTTCAAGCTTTTCGTCGATCGCGTCGGCGGGGACCGTGATGGTCAGCCGCTTGCGGGCCGGGCCGACTTCCTTGATCTTGACCTCATTGCTCGAGCTGGTGGTTTCTTCCGGTGTCGCCGTCGTATCTGCCATGGGAACTCGTTTCCATCCTGTGAGGGAGCAGCGGACCGGCTCCAACCGGCCGCGCGAAGTTCATTAGCGTACCAGATTCGCGGTCGGCGACAATCCGGGATCGACGGCGTTCGCGCCCGGTCCGCTTTTTCGTCGCGGTTCCGGGGGAGGGGCGAGGCGGGAAGCGCGGGAGATCAGGATGGGCGGAGCGGTACCGGTTCTCCCCGCCATGAATCAGCCATGAACCGGCCCATGAACCAGTCAGGAACCAGTCAGGAACCGGTCAGGAACCGGTCAGGAACCGGTCACCAGCCGGGCGATGTCATGGTACGTCACCACGATGAAGAGCGTCCCGATCAGGGCCAGGCCGAGAATCGTCACCGCGTTCTGAAAGCCGATCGACGGCGGCCGGCCGGTGAATTTCTCGTACACCAGGAAAAGAAACAGTCCGCCGTCCACGATCGGGAGGGGCAAAAAGTTGATCACCGCCAGGTTCACGCTGATCATCGCCAGCAGAAAGATCAGATACATGATGCCGCGGTCGGCGATGCGCACTCCGATATCGACGATCCCCACCGGGCCGCGCAGCTGATCGACTCCGACCGTCCGCCGGAAGAGCCGGTCGATCGTGAGATAGGTGAGCATCAGAATCTTGTGGGTCTCCTCGACGCCCATCCAGACGGCCCGGAACGGATTGCCGCCCGCGGTTCGGGTCGCGTAGAGCGGTTCGAAGATGGCGGGGGAGAGGTTGACCGACCAGCCCGGCAGGGAGCGATGCAGCCCGGCGACCTCCTCCGCGCTGATGATCATGGTGATCGATTCACGCTCCCGCCCCGGTGTCGGATGCTCGATCTCCAGTTCGACCTCCGCGCCGCGCTCGCCGGTTCGG
>SLDM01000474.1 GCA_007125255.1 Phycisphaerales bacterium | reverse complement strand
TGTTCTACCACAACGAGATGAAGGGTCTCGACTGGGAGGACCTGTCCGAGCAGTACCATGAACTGGCTCGACAGACGCGCACCGCGCATGAATTCAGCTATGTCGCGGCGCGGTTCCTGGGAGAACTCAGCGCTTCGCACCTCGGCGTGCGGGCGACCGATCCGGCTTCGCCACTTCGCGAGGCGAGCGGACGGCTGGGCACCCTGCACGAGCGGATTGAACTGGATGAGGATCGCGCCGGTTACCGGGTCACGGGAGTCGTGCGCAACAGTCCGGCCGAACTGGGCACGATGGCGCTTCGCGAGGGCGACATCATTCACGAGATCGACTTTCGCCCCTTTGGTCCCACGGACACGATGGAAACCCGTCTCCGCGGCCGGATCGGCGAGGAGGTCGTGGTCACCATCGAACGATCCCTTGAGAACGGCGAGATGCGGGAACTGCAGACGCTCATCACGCCCATCGGCTACGGCGCGTTCGCGCAGTTGCGATACCGGGACTGGCGCCTTGAGAACGCCGAGCGGGTGGCGGCCATGTCGGACGGCCGCATCGGCTACATCCATATCCAGGGGATGAACCAGCCCTCCCTGGATGTGTACGAGCGCGATCTCTACGCCGCGGCCCATGGCAAGGACGGACTGATCATCGACGTGCGCAACAACGGCGGCGGGTGGACCACCGACCGACTGCTGGCCTCGATCATGACGCAGCCGCATTCCTACACCATCCCGCGCGGTGCATCGATGGACGCGACCGGTCACTATCCGCAGGACCGACTCTTCATTACCCGCTACGTGCAACCGATCAACATGCTCTGCAACGAGAAGAGTTTCTCCAACGCGGAAATCATCTCCCATGCATTCAAGACCCTCGAGCGCGGCACGCTCGTCGGCGAACAGACCTGGGGCGGGGTGATTTCCACCGGAAGTTACCGGCTCGTCGACGGAACGCTGGTTCGAATGCCGTTCCGCGGGTGGTACCTCGACGATGGCACCGACATGGAGAACCACGGCGCCATTCCCGACCTGCACGTCCCGCAGACTCCCCAGGATGAAGCGCAGGACCATGATGAGCAGTTGCGGGTCGCCGTGGAAGACCTGCTGGAACGCCTGGACTGACCCGGAAGAGGCCACCTTCGACGAACTCCCCTCCTTTTTACACCTCAGCAACAGAATCGCATTTGAACCATGACCACGAAAACCGTTGAACAACGCCATGCGTTCGGCTCGACCGGATTGCATGTTTCGCCCCTCGGATTCGGCGGCGCTCCCATCGGCCTGCTGGAGGCGGAGAAGGACGCGGTGCGCCAGGTGTTGAGCTCCCTGCTCGATGCCGGTGTGAGCGTGATTGATACCGCGGCGATGTATCGCGGCTCGGAAGCGATGATCGGCGAGACGATCGGAGATCGGCGGGAGGAGTTCGTGCTTGTTTCCAAGTGCGGCCATCAGATCGAGGAGTCCGATGCCGAACCGTGGTCACCGCCGCTGATCCGCGCGAGCGTCGAGCGTTCGCTCCGGCGGCTCCGCACCGACCGCATCGATGTCATGCTGCTGCACTCCTGTGATCTCCCGACGCTTCAGAAAGGTGAAGCGCTGGGCGAACTTGCCCGGCTGCGCGAGGAGGGGAAGATCCGCTTTGCCGGCTATTCCGGCGACAACGAAGCGGCGGCGTGGGCGGTCCGGCAACCGGAGGTCCGCGTCCTGCAGACGTCGATCAACCTCTGCGACCAGAACAACATCGATCACGTCATGCCCGCCGCCCGCGAGCATGAGGTCGGCGTGATCGCGAAGCGCCCGATCGCGAACGCGGCCTGGAAGGATGCGGAGCAGTACGAGCGGTACCGGGAGTACGCCCGCCCCTACGTGGAGCGTTTTCGCGCGATGGGGCTGTCACTGGAACTTCTCGGCGCGGAAGGAGAACCGAAGAGCGTCTGGCCGGAATTGGCCCTTCGGTTCACGCTGAGCGTTCCGGGCGTGCACACCGCGATCGTCGGGACGACCCGTCCGGACCGTCTCCCGGCCAACCTCGCTGCCGTCGGCCAGGGGCCCCTTCCGGAGCAGCTCTACGAAAAGATCCGCAGCGCTTTTCGGAACGCGGAGGGTTCAACAGAGTGGGAAGGGAAGACGTGAGGTGGGGGAAGCGACGGAGCGACGGAGGGGCGAAGCGACGAAGGGGAAGTGACGGAGTGACGGAGAAAGGCACGTAGGCACGAAGGCACGGAGGGTGCCACGGCCAGTGAGCGCAGCGAGTCGGCCGTGCGCTGGTGGAAGGACGATCACCGGACCGAAGAACGACGCTCAGTCGGCACCACTCGATCCCTTGGTGCCGCGATCCCCTCATCCCTCCCCTTCGTGCCTGTCTTATGGGTGCCGTGGTCTGGAGTCATGACCTCACGACAGTGAGGCCGTGACGAAAGGCCACGCCGCTGCGCGACTGATTGACGGGCAACGTGATCTGGATGATCGTCGAGCGCTGCGTGGCCTTCGCTCCTGCGCCCGCTCAGACCACGGCACCCGACTTCGTCACTCCGTCACTCCGTCACTTGGACACTCCCCTTCGTCCCTTCGTGCCCCCGTGCCTTCGTGCCTTTTCTCGCAGTGCCCCGGCCAGCGAGCGCAGCGAGTCGGCCGTGCGCTGGTGGAAGGACGATCACCGGACCGAAGTACGACGACCAGTCGGCACCACTCGATGCCTCGATCCCTCGATGCCCTCATCCCCCTTCGTCGCTCCGTTTCGCAGAAGGCATCCCTCGCGCCCCTTGGGTCCCCACTTGTGCGGGGACGATACGAAGGCATGAGAACACCGTTCCGCGGATCAACATCATCCGGGAACCGGGCATCCGGGAAATGGGCATTCAGGAACCGGGCATTCAGGAACCGGGCATGCCGGCCACCTGATCGGGCGGCTTCGATCAGGTGATTTTGATCAGGCGGTTTCGAGCTTCTTGCCCGATTTCGGATCGCAGTCGACGCGGCGCAGCAGGCTGGCGACGGTTTCGCTCGGCTGGGCGCCGACGCTGAGCCAGTAGTTGATGCGATCGATCTTC